>JAYTQP010000206.1:0-15354 GCA_043746675.1 Rhodospirillales bacterium
GACAGAACTCGTTTTGTGAATGTCGATATTGGTAGTTCCCGTGGCACGGGAACTATTTTGCGATTCAGACAGTGCCACCAAAGGTTTCCGTGGCGCGGGAGACGTGGGTGGTGCGCGTGTAGGACTGGCTACAATAGCTCTGGCTACATCGTCAAAGTTCGCCTCGATAGGCTCTATAATTTTCTTGTCCTTAGCCATTGATCAAGCCCTTATATGTGAGACGCTTGCCGATCATTTGGCCTGCGGTCAATTCGATGAAGTGCATCGTTCCGCCTTTGGCCGTGTTGTGGCGAAACGAGAATTCATTGACGTAGCGGTGCAGATGTTTCGCGCTCATGTAGTGGTAGATGCCGTAATAGCCCCGCTTCAGCAGCGCCCAGAAGCTTTCGATCCCATTGGTGGAAGCCATATCGCGGACATACTGACCCACGGAATGGTCAACAATCATATGCGAATAGCCCTGCAAACCACTATAGGTGGGGAGGCTGTCGGTAAACACCGCAGAACCGGGACGCACGTTCTGCGCAATGAAACCGTGCAGGGTTTCGCGCTGGACATTCGGGACATGAGCGGCACGAACCTCGCCGCAGCGGTCGCGGATACCCAGGACGGCAGCCTTCCCATAAGAACCGCTGCCCTTCACCTTCTTATCAGCGTGGCGGTTCTTGTTCTTCCCGCCGATGTAGGTTTCGTCAACCTCTACCTCGGGCCCCATGTCGCTAATGCCTTCGGTGCCAAGCCAAGTTTCGCGGATGCGTTGAGCCAGAAACCACGCGCTTTTTTGCGTCACGCCAAGCTCACGAGCCATCTGGGTTGACGGAATGCCCTTGCGCGCCGTGGTCATCATGTAGATTGCCAGCAGCCATTTTTGCAACGGAAGCCGACTTTCAGCTAAAACGGTGCCGGTGCGAACGCTAAAGTGCTGGCGGCAATCTCGACAGCGATAGGGCATAGGCTTCATGTCCTTCACCGGAACCACCGAAAGGCTACCGCAATGCGGGCAGGATTTCTCATTACCCCAGCGGTTGACCTCAAAATACTCGCGAGCAGCTTCCTCGTTTGGGAAGCGCTGAAAAAATTGATAGAGGCTGATGGTTTCGGGCTTCGTTTCCATAAGAACCTAACTAGCCGTTTCCGTGGCGCGGGTCAAGCGCTTTTTGGCTAGTTAAGTATATAGCTCCCAAAATCTTTGCTGCCGTGGCACCAACGGGCGGAAAGATTTTGCTTAACTGTGTTCGGCTGGGAACCCGAAAATCGCCGACTTGCCGTCGTCGCGAGGGCCGCGCGGCGATCCAGCGGGACCGCGCCGGAGGCCGGTGAGTTGCCCAGGACTGCCACGGCTCGCCTCGCGGTGACGAAACCGGAGGGCTGCGATGTTCGGGTTGTCAAGCGAAACAGAGTTGAGGCAGCAAACTCTTTACCGCTGGGTGTTCTGCCATTTTCGCCAGCCGGTGGCGCGCAGGTCGCAGGCCGGACAGTCGCCGCAGCCGGCGCCCCATGAATGCCGTTGATCGCGGGTGCCGCGGTAGCAGCTATGCGAACTGGCAACGATCAGCGCGACCAATGGGTTGCCGCCGAGGCGATGCGCCAGCGCCCAGGTGGCCGCTTTATCGATCCACATCAGCGGCGTTTCCAGCACGAAGCGGCTGTTCATGCCCAGATTGATCGACAGTTGCATCGCCTTGATGGTGTCGTCGCGGCAGTCCGGATAGCCGGAATAATCGGTTTCGCACACGCCGGCGACGATCCGGCGCAGGCCACGGCGGTAGGCGATGGCGGCGGCATAGGTGAGAAACACCAGATTGCGGCCGGGCACGAAGGTGTTCGGCAGGCCATCGGCGCCGATGCGGATTTCCACGTCTTCGGTCATCGCGGTGTTGCCGATGGCGGCAAGGCTTTGGCCGAGATCGACAAGATGATCCGGTCCCAGCCGGCCGCCCCAGTCGGAAATTTCGGCAAGCCCGGCGCACAGCGGCGCGCGGCACTCCAATTCGACCGCATGGCGCTGACCGTAGGCGAAACCCAGGGTTTCGACATGGGCATAGCGATCCAGCGCCCAGGCCAGGCAGGTGGCGGAATCCTGGCCGCCGGAAAACAGCACAAGAGCAGAATCGGGGGAAGGTTCGGCCATACCGCGTTTTGGCATATTTCACGCGGCGGGGGAGAGACCCTATATTGCCAACATGAACCTCGATTTCAGCGAAGACGAGATTGCCCGCTACAGCCGCCATATTCTGCTGCCCGATGTCGGCGGGATCGGCCAGGCGAAGCTGCGCGATGCCAAGGTGCTGCTGGTAGGCGCCGGCGGTCTGGGCAGCCCGCTGGTGCTCTATCTCGCCGCCGCCGGCATCGGCACGATCGGGCTGGTCGATGATGATTTGGTCGATCTGTCCAACCTGCAACGGCAGGTGGCGCACACCACCGCCGCGCTCGGCCAGCCGAAGGTCAAATCCGCCGCCGCCGCCGCGCTGGCGATCAACCCGAATGTCCGCATCATCGGCCATCAGACAAGGCTGGCGGCGGACAATGTGCTTGGCATCATCGCGCAGTACGACATCATCTGCGACGGCACCGATAATTTCCCCACCCGCTTTCTACTGGCGGATGCTTGCGTGCTGGGGCGGCGGACCCTGGTTTCGGCGGCGGTGCTGCGGTTCGAGGGGCAGTTGGCCATATTCAAGCCGCATGCCGGGCCGGCCTGCCCGTGTTACCGCTGCCTGTTCCCGACGCCGCCGCCAGAAGGGCTGGTGCCAAGCTGCGCCGAGGCGGGCGTGCTCGGCGCGGTCACCGGCGTGATGGGCACCCTGCAGGCAACCGAGGTGCTGAAGGAAATCCTCGGCATCGGCGAAACGATGGCCGGGCGGTTGCTGATCTGGGATGCACTGGCCACGCGGTTTCGCACCATCCGGCTGCCGCGCGACCCGCATTGCGCATCCTGCGGGCTAGCCGGATTTGCCGATCTGTCGCATCACACTGCCAGCACGGAACCGGCCTGTGCCGTCTAGCCCGCTGGGGATTTTGCTGCTCTCGGGTGGCCATGAACGCGCGCACTATGCGTTTCTGCTGGCCGCCGGGGCGGCCGCGATCGATCGGAAAGTGATAATTTTCGCCAGCAACGAGGGCTGCCGCGGACTGACCGCTACCGCCGAAAGCGACCCGCGCGACGCCGAAATCCAGGCGTGCGGGGTGGCCGGGCTGGCAACCTTGCGCGACGCCTGCATGGAACTGGGCGTGCGGTTGATCGCCTGCGAAGCCGGGTTGCGGATGATCGGGTTGGCAGCGTCGGCGCTGCTGCCTTCGGTCGAAATCGCTGGCGTCACCACGTTTCTGACCGAAGTTGGTGCGGGGACGATCATTACCCTGTAAAACCACGGCTTGACCCGAAACGGCAAACCTTGGCACCCAGGAGCGATGAAACAAACGCTCGCTGTGCTGTGCGCGATCGGAATCTGCTTCGGCCTGCTGCTGCAGCCGCTGGCGGCGCAAACCCAAGGTGTGCTCGGGGTGCCGCCGAAAGGCCAGCCGTCGAACAAGCCGCAAGCCAATCCAGCGCCGCCGACCGCCGCGCCGCGAACGCCGGTGCAGCGGGTGGCGCCGTCGGCCAAACCGGTCAAGCCAACGCCGGTGGTGCGTCCGGCGAAAAACGCTCACGCCGTGAAGCCAAAAATTCCGGTCAAGCCGGTGGCCGCCGCCGCTGTGGCGGGTGTGGCGGGTGTGGCGGCGGCGACGGTTGCAGTGCCGCAGGCAAAGCCTGTGCCCGCCCCCGTCGTCGCGAAACCGGAACTCGTCAGGCCGGACCCGACCAAAGGCTCCGTCACCGGTGCGCCGCTGCCGCGCTGGGCCGCGTTTCGTTCCGACGAGGTCAATTTGCGTGCCGGACCGGGCACCCGCTACCCGATCGAATGGCTTTACCACCGCCGCAATCTGCCGGTGGAGATTTTGCGCGAATTCGAGGTTTGGCGCCTGATCGAAGACCAGGACGGGCAGAAAGGCTGGGTCCATCAGGCGACCCTGACCAACCGGCGCGGCTTCGTTGTAAAGGCCGGCGACCAGACCGTTCGCAAATCTGCCAGCGAGGATGCCAGCCCGGTGGCAATTCTTAAGCTTGGCGTGGTCGGCCGCATTCGTGCCTGCGATGCGAAGGCGGCCTGGTGCGACGTGGAGGCCGGCGGCTATCGCGGCTGGATCAAGCGGGACACGATTTGGGGCCTGTTCCCCAACGAAGCCGTGAACTAGGTCAGGCTGCGGCACGATGATCGATCCTGTCACCGTCGCTGTGCTGCAGAATCGCCTGAACGCGATCGCCGCTGAAATGGGTGAGGCCATGCTGCGCACCACCTATTCGCAAATCCTCAATGCCAGCAGGGATTTTTCCATCGGGCTGTTGGACGCGCAGGCGCGGCTGATCGCGCAGGCCGATCACATCCCGGTGCATGTCGGTGCGCTGACTTGGGCCGTGCAGGCGGTGATGCAGGCCTATCCGGCGCCGGTCGTGGGCGATATCTATCTGTTGAACGACCCTTTTTTCGGTGGCAGCCATCTGCCCGATCTGACCGCCTTCACGCCGGTTTTTGCCGGTGACAAATTGCTGTTCTGGTCGGTGGTGCGGGCGCATCAGAGCGACATCGGCGGCGCCACCATGGGCGGCTACAACCCCGGCGCCACCGAAATCTGGCAGGAGGGTCTGCGGGTGCCGCCGATCCTGCTGACCGACCAGGGCGTGGTGCGGGAGGATCTGGTGCGGATGCTGGCGGCCAATGTGCGCCATGGCAGCGATTTTCGCGGCGATCTGGCGGCGATGATCGGCGCCGCGCGGCTGGGTGCGCAGCGGCTGGCAGCCGCGCTGGCGGAATTCGGCGCTGGCGTGTTGCTGCCGGCGATCGAGGCGATGCTGGATGCGGCTGAAACCCACGCACGCGCCATCGTGGCCGGCTGGGCGGATGGGGTTTATCACGGCGGCGCTACCTTGGACGATGACGGGCATGGCACCGAAAACATCGTTATTCGTGCTACCGTCACGGTTGTCGGCAGCGCGCTGACGGTGGATCTAACCGCCAGCGACGACCAGGTGGCTGGCTTCGTCAATTCGTCGCACGCCAACATGCAGTCTGCCGTGGCGATGGCGTTTGCGTTTTTGCTCGACCCGGACTGTGCCCGCAACCACGGCGCCTTCCGGCCGCTGACGGTGCTGGCACGCGAGGGCAGCGTGGTCTGGGCGCGGGAAGGCGCGCCAGTAACCATGTGCACCAGCCATTGCTCGAACGAAATTGTCGAGGCGATCGTGGTGGCGCTCTCGACCGCCTGTCCGGATCGCGCGATGGCCGGCTGGGGAAGGCGCTTTCGGGTTGCCATCGAAGGCCGCGATGGCCGCACCGGCCGGCGTTTCATCTGGCATTTGTTTCATGCCCGGCCCGGCGGCGGCGCTTCGTCCGGCGGCGATGGCTGGCACGGCAGCGGCGAATGGCATACCGTCGGGGGCTTGAAATTCGGCAGTATCGAGGTTGCCGAGGCGCGCTTTCCGTTGTTGTTCGAGCAGCACGAATACCGCATCGGCTCCGGCGGAGCGGGAAAATTCAGCGGCGGCGACGGCGGCGAATTATGGCTGCGCATCGAAACCGATGGGCCAGCGCAGGCCAACACCGCCGGCGACGGGGTGCGCCACGGCGCACGCGGTATGGTGGGTGGCGCGGATGGCGCAGTGCACCGCTACAGCTTGCATGCGCCAGATGGCGGCGTGCGGGATCTGAAAACCAAGGAAGTCGGCATTCTGGTCTCGCCCGGCAGCCGGCTGCATGTGCTTTCCGGCGGCGGCGGCGGCTGGGGCCTTAAATGAGCTACGCCATCGGCATCGATGTCGGCGGCACCTTCACCGATCTGGTTGCGGTCGATCCGGCCGGGCAAATTACGATCGCCAAATCCGCCAGCACCCCGGCCGATCCTTCGATCGGGGTGCTGGAGGGATTGGGTTTGCTGGCGGCGCAGCTTGGGCACGACCTGCCCGGCTTGCTGGCCGCGACCGGCCGCATCGTGCATGGCACCACGGTTGCCACCAATGCATTGCTGGAAGGCAAAGGCGCCAAGGTCGGGCTGCTGACCACCGCAGGCCATCGCGATGTGATCGAAATGCGCGAAGGTCTGAAGCCGGATCGTTACGATCTGCGGCTGCCCCGGCAACCGGCGATGGTGCCGCGCGAACTGCGCTTGGGGGTGCGTGAGCGGCTGCGCGCCGATGGCCGGATAGAAACGCCGCTCGATCCGGCCTCGCTCGACACCGCACTGGAATGCCTCGCCGCCGCGCGGGTCGATGCGGTCTCGATCTGTTTTCTGCACGCCTGGCGCAATCCCGCGCACGAGCAGATCGCGGTTGCCGCCGCGCAAGCGCGATTGCCCGATGCTTTCATCACCGCGTCGCACGCGGTGCTGCCGCAGATCAAGGAGTTCGAGCGGTTTTCCACCACCGTTGCCAATGCAACCGTCGGGCCAGTGCTGTCGTTTTATCTCGGCCGGCTGCAAACCCGGCTGGCCGATGCAGGCTATTGCAGGGCGTTGTTCATCATGCTGTCGCATGGCGGCATCGCCTCGGTCGCCGAAGCGATCCGGCTGGCGGCGGGCACCGCATTGTCCGGCCCGGCCGGCGGCGTGGCCGCCACCGTCGCGCTGGCGCGCCAGGGGGCGGGGGAAAATCTGATCGGCTTCGATATGGGCGGCACCAGCACCGATATCGCACTGGTGCAGGCCGGACAGCCGCATTTGTCCTCGGCGCGCGGCGTCGGGCCGGCGCGGATCGCGCTGCCGAGCCTGGATATCGTAACCCTGGGCGCCGGGGGCGGCTCGATCGCCCATCTGGCGCCATCCGGCCTGTTGCAGGTTGGCCCGCAAAGCGCCGGCGCCACGCCGGGGCCGGTTTGTTACGGCGCCGGTGGCGCGGCACCAACGGTAACGGATGCCAATCTGGTGCTGGGGTTGCTCGACCCGGAGCGGTTCCTCGGCGGCCGGCACCGGCTCGATCGGACTGCGGCGGAAGCGGCACTGGCGCGACTGGGCGCGCGGCTCGGGCTGGATGCGATTGCCACCGCATCCGGCATTCATCGGCTGGTCAATGCCGGCATGGCGGATGGGCTGCGGCTGGCGACAGTTCGGCGTGGCGTCGATCCACGCGAATTCGCGCTGCTGGCTTTCGGCGGGGCGGCCGGGCTGCATGTGACCGCGGTGGCCGCCGCGCTGGGCATCGCGCGCGTGCTGGTGCCAATGCAGGCGTCGGTGCTGTCGGCGTGGGGGATGCTGAACACCGATCTGCGGATCGAGTTGATGCGCAGCCTGCCGCAAACCGGTGCGATGGATGTGGCAGCACTGGCCGCGGCGATCGCCGCCATGCGAGCGGAGGGCACAGCGCGGCTGGGCTGGTTCGATGGTGCGCTGCGAAGCCGTTGCAGCGTCGATATGCGCTACGGCGAACAGGTTGCCGAAATTCCGGTACCGATCGACGGCATTGCACTGACCGAAGCGAATTTGGCCGCCGCCTTCCATGCCGCGCACGAGGCCTTGTTCACCTACGCGCTGCGCGACCGCGCGCCGGTACTGGTCAACGCGCGCGTTTCAGTGATCGGCGCCCTCCCGGCGCTGCCGCATCCGCTCTATCGCGCCGAACCTGGCCCGGCGCGGCCGCGTCGGCTCGTTTTCCTCAATAGCTGGCGTGAGATCGATGTGCATCGGTTCGGCGATGTCGCCAGCGTGGTTGGCCCCGCCATTCTTGAGTCAGACACCACCACCGTACTGTTGCGCGACGGCGACAGCGCCCGGTTCGATCCGCGCGGCTGGTTCGACATCACTGTTCAGGGGCCTTCCATACCATGACCCAGTCCACCACCGGCCGCCGCCTGTTTCTGGAGTTGCTGAAACAGGAAGGTGTCACCACGATGTTCGGCAACCCCGGCACCACCGAACTGCCGCTGATGGATGCGCTCGCTGGCGAGGAGGATATTCGTTACGTGCTTGCCTTGCAGGAAGCGCTGGTGATGGCGATGGCCGATGGATACGCCCGCGCATCGGGCCGGATCGCGGTGGCCAACGTGCATGTCGCACCCGGACTGGGCAACGCGATGGGCATGCTGTTCGACGCCCAGAAAGCCGGATCGCCGGTGCTGGTGACCGCCGGCCAGCAGGCGCAGGGCTTCGGCATTACCGAGCCGAACCTCTATGCCGAATTGCCCTCGCTGGCGCGCCCGTTGGTGAAATACGCCGCCGAGGTCGCCGGCATCGCCGACCTGCCACGGCTGCTGCATCGCGCCGTCAAAACCGCATTGGCGCCGCCGAGCGGGCCGGTGTTCCTGTCGCTGCCGGTCGATGTGATGAACGCCGAAGCCGATGTCGCACTCGGGCGGCCGACCCGGGTGGCACCGTTCATCGGCGCCGATCCGGCCGAAATTCTCGTCGCGGCAAAACTTCTCGCGGCGTCGGAGCGCCCGGTGATCATCGCCGGCGATGCGGTGGCGCAATCCAACGCTGGCCAGGCGCTGATCGCATTTGCCGAAGCGCTCGGGGCGCCGGTTTATCTGGAAGGCGAACCCACCACCCTGCCGTTTCCGCCGGCGCACCCGTTGTTTCGCGGGCCGATCACCCGGCTGGGCAGTTGGATCCGGCCGATGCTGGATCAGCATGATCTGCTGGTTTCGGTAGGCGCCGATCTCTTCACGCTTTCACTGCCGCCGACCGTCGAACCGCTGCCGCCGGGCATGACGATCGTGCATCTGGACACCGATCCCTGGCAGCTCGGCAAGAATTTTCCCACCGCGGCGGCGCTGCTCGGCGATCCGCTGACCAGCCTGCCGGCACTGACGGTGGCGCTGGACAATGCGCTGCCCGATGCCGGCCGGGCACGCGCTGCTGCCCGCCTGAAATCCAACGCGGCGGCAATCGCCGCCGACTTCGCTGTGCTGAGCGCCCGTGCACGGGCCGAGGCGACGCGCAGTCCGATGTCGCCGCTGTCGCTGATGCAGGCGCTGGGCGAAACCTTACCGGCCGAGGCGGTGGTGGTGGATGAAACCATCTCATCCGCCGCCGGGCTGTTCACCTTCCTGCGCAATGCCCCGCCGGGCAGCCTGTTCGGCAATCGCGGCGGCGGCATCGGCTGGGGCCTGCCGGCCGCCATCGGGATACAACTGGCGCTGCCGGATCGGCCGGTGGTGGCCATGATCGGCGATGGTTCGGCGATGTATTCGATCCAGGCGCTGTGGACCGCGGCGCACGACAAAATTCCGGTGACCTTCGTCATCCTCAACAACCGCTCCTACCGCATTCTGAAACAACGGCTCAGCGCCACGCAGGGGATTGCCGCCCAGCGCGGCCGCTATGTCGGCATGGAACTGGACAATCCGGCAATCGATTTCGTCGGGCTGGCGCGCGCGCTGGGGGTGGAAGCGGTGGCGGTGGCGACGATCCCGGATTTCATCGCCGCCTTGCGGCGCGGCGTGGCGGCGAACACCCCGCTGCTGATCGACGCCGCCATCGATCCAGCGTTTCAATAGGCGCGCCGACCAAGAAGGATCGACCAAGTGACGACTGAGCGCCCTCTGACCATCGTGCATGTCGGCAGCTTTCCGTTTGGGCTGCGCATGGGATTTCAGCACGGCGTGGCGCTGAAACTGTCCAACGGGCTGACCCGGCTTGGGCATCTCGTGCTGAATTTTTCCGACCGCGACGTTGCCCGGGCGAAATCACTGTTCGGCAGCCGCAAGTTCGGCGTCGGGCCGGCGAACGCGGCGCTGCTGGCGTTCTGCCGTGCCCATGCGCCGGACATACTGCTGTTCGGCCATGCCGATGTTATCCGGCCGGCGACAATCGCCGCGATCCGCCAATTGCTGCCCCGGCTGCTTGTGGCCCAATGGAATGTCGATCCGCTGTTCGAGCCGGATAATATCCACCGCCTCAGCAGCAAGTTTGATGTGGTGGATGCAACCTTCGTCACCACCGCCGGGCCGCCGTTGGCGGCATTGCGCGGCAAGCGGGTGGTGGCATTCATGCCCAATCCGGCCGATCCATCGATCGAGCGCGGGCGTAACGATCTCAATCCGGCGCCGGCGTTCGATCTGTTCTATGCCTGCGGGCATCCATCCCAGCCATTGCGCCATATTTGCGGGCAGGACTGGGACATGGAGGATTTCATGCGGACTTTGCTGGGGCGACTGCCGGACGCGCGCCCGCGCCTTGGCGGGCTGCTCGGCCATGCCAAGTTGCAAGGTGCGGCCTATCAGGAAGCGCTCGAAAGCAGCGCGCTCGGGCTGAATATCAGTCGCCGGCCGGATCATTATCTTTATAGTTCCGACCGCATGGCGCAACTCGCTGGCAACGGGCTGGTGGTCGTGCAGGAGCGCACCACCGGCTATAGCGACATCTTCAATGACGATGAGATGCTGTTCTTCGGCGGAATGGACGAGTTGGCGGAAAAGATCGCGCGCCTGCTCGCCACGCCGGGCGCGCGGATGGCGATGGCCGCGGCCGGACGCGCGCGCTACCTGGCATTGTTCAACGAACGCCTGGTGGCGCAATATTTGCTGGATGTGCTGCGATGCCGTTGCGATCCGACGGCGATGCCGTGGTTCGCCCGATGATTGGGCGCGTGGCGGCCTGGTGGTACGGCAACCGTGGGGCGGTGCTGGCCGGCTGCATCGGCGCCGGCTTCGTGGTCGCGCCGGAGCCGGTTTGGGCGATGCTGTTCTATCTGCTGGTGCTGCCATTTCAGGCGCGCGCCACACTGTGGCCGGCCGGGCAGGGGCGCCTGCCCGCGGTTATGCTGCTGATGATTGCCACGATCTTCTGGTTCGTGCTGACCCTGGCGTGGGATGTGCCAGCGCGCAGCCATCCCGGGCTTTATCCATTATGGCTCTGGAATGGTTTCTGCACGCTGCTGTTCGTGCTGGGCTACGGCGCGAGTTTCGGCGACAATCCGCCTGCGCGCGATCGGCTGATCAGCATCCTAATCGCCGGCGGCAGCGTCAATTGCCTGATTGCGCTGGCGCGGCTGCCGTGGCTTGGCGATGTCTGGGCGCAGCAGGTGCTGCGAATGCCGGGCTGGGCGGAAGCGCGACATCCGATCCTGGGGGCCGCCATCATCGGTTTTGTCGCGCTGCTCGCGCTCGGCCGGATGCTGGCGGGCCGCCGCGTGGTGTTGCACGGGCTGGCTGTGGCGCTGTGCCTGATCTTCATCGTGCTGACCGGCAGCCGGGGGCCGTTGCTCGCGGTGCTCGGCGCCGCCGTTATATTGGTTGGGTTCGCGCGGCTGCGCCTGCTGGCGGCAATGGCGGGGATTGTTGCGCTGATCGCCGGCGCGGTCTGGCTGCTGCATCCGCCTGCCGTAATCGATCTGGTTGCGCACCAGATTGCGCGTGGCGATTCGCATCGGCTGGACATTATTCGGGTGTCCTTGCAGGCGATTGCGCGCTCGCCCTGGATCGGCCTGGGGCCGAACGCGACGCTCGGGCGGCCCGGCGAGGATTTTCCGCACAATCTGTTTCTGTCAGCGGTTTTCTATGGCGGGGTGATCGGCCTGGGGCTGATGCTGGCGCTGTTCGGCTTCGCGGTGGTCGCGGCGTGGCGGGCGCCGTCGCGGCTGGCGCGGGCGGTCGGGCTGGCGCTGATCGCGCAGGTGGTGCTGGTCGGGATGACGGATCTCAGCAACATCATCAAGGGGCCGTCGCCGATGTGGTATTTGTTCTGGCTGCCGCTGCTGCTGAGCCTGGATGGTAGTTGGCGGTCCCGCCCGTCCTAACCAGACGGTCTTAACCAGGCAGTTCCAGCACGTTCTTCGCCAGAATATTCCGCTGGATTTCGTTCGAGCCGCCGTAGATCGAGGCCGGGCGGGCCTGCAGGAACAGGCCGCTCGGGTTCAGTTCGCGGTTGCCTTCGATCGGTTCGAGCAGGCCGGCGTTCTCGCCGGCGACATCGAGCATGGTGTCGGTGATTTTCTGGAACAGTTCGGTCTGGATCACCTTCAGCATCGAAACGTCCGGCCCCAAGGTTTCGCCGCGCCGGACGATATCGACATAGGTTGCGTGCAGCGCCTTCAGGTCGGCCAGTTCCAGGCGCAATTTCGTGTAGCTGTCGATGAAGCCGGGATCGTCGGCGACCCCCATCCGCTCGGCCAGCAGTTTCAACCGCCCGAGCGCGTAGCCGGAGAGTTTGGGCGAGCCGAGATAAATGCGCTCATGCCCCAGCAGCGCCTTGGCCATGCTCCAGCCATTATTGACCGCGCCGACCGTCCAGGCTTTCGGCACCCGAACATTGTCGAAAAACACCTCGCAGAATTCATCGTGCAGATCGATCGTCCAGATCGGCCGCACAGTGATGCCGGGGCTGTCCATCGGCACCAGCAGGAAGGAAATGCCCTGCTGCATTTTCGCCGATTTGTCAGTGCGGACGAGGACGAAGATCCAGTTGGCGTCATTCGCCAAGGTGGTCCAGATTTTCGAACCGTTCACGATCCAATGATCGCCGTCATCCACAGCTTCGGTGCGAAGTGCCGCGAGATCGGAGCCGGCGCCGGGTTCGCTGTAGCCCTGGCACCAGATATGCTCGCCGGCCAGAATTTTCGGCAGGAACTCGGCGCGCTGCGCGTCCGTCCCGTGGGCGATCAGCAGCGGCCCGACCATGATGATGCCATGGTCGTTGGTGCGGGCAACGCCGTGGCGCTCGAATTCTTCCACCATGATGATCTGCTTGCCGGCCGACAGCCCCATGCCACCGTGCTGCTTGGGCCAGCCGGGGCAGAGCCAGCCTTTTTCGGCGAGTTTGAAATACCAGACCTTGTTATCCCGCCAATGCAGCCGCTTCGGCGGGTCGCGCAATTCCTCCGAGTAGTTGGCCAGCAGCCAGCCGCGCACGGTCTGGCGGAAGGCTTCATCGCCCAACGCGTCGAGGTCTTCCATGCACTAGACCCCGTTGAATTTTGGCGCGCGCTTGCCGAGGAAGGCAGCCTTGCCTTCGGCGTGGTCGGCGGTGGTGAACATCGTTGCCTGCACGGTGCGTTCCCATTCCAACGTTTCCGACAGGCCGCGCGCCAGCACCGCCTTGGTCATCGCCGTGGTCAGCGGGGCGGCTTCGGCCAGCTTGGCGGCGCGTTCGAGCGCCTTTTCCAGCGTTTTGCCGGCCGGCACGACGTGATCGACCAGGCCCCAACGCTCGGCGGTGGCGGCATCGATCGGTTCGGCGGTCAGCAGCATCTGCCGGGCGCGGCCCTCACCAATGCGGCGCGGCAGCGTGTGCCAAAGGGCGAAATCCGCCACCAGCCCGATGCGGCTGAACGGGGTCATGAAATGGGCGTCCTCGGCGGCCACTACAGTATCGCAACAGAGCGCCAGCCCGACGCCGGCGCCGGCGGCCCAGCCGTCGACCGCGGCGACCACCGGCTTGCTGCTCTCGATGATCATCCGCACCAGCCGATGGGTGTTACGAAAGCGGGTGCGGCCGGCGCCGAATTCGGTTACGTCCATCCCGCTGATGTCGCCGCCGGCGCAGAAATGCCCACCGGCGCCGTTGATCACCACCGCGCGCACGCGGCTGTCGCCCTCGATGCGGTCGAAGGCGGCGATCATGCCGGTGCGCATTTCCATCGCCAGCGCATTGCGGCGGGCGGGCTGGTTCAGGGTGAGGATCAGGGTCGATCCTTCCAAGCGTTCGATCAGCATCAGGTTTCATCCTCATCGGGCGCCATTTGCGCGAAGCGGGCGCGGTGCAACGCCGCCGAGCCATATAAATTGGCCAGCACCATCGCCTTGCGCAGAAACAGGCCGGGGTCGGCTTCGTCGGTGTAGCCGATACCGCCATGCAATTGGATCGCCTGCCGGCAGACCAGCATGGCGGCGTCCGACGCCCGCGCCTTCGCCCGCGACACCGCGGCCCGCCTGGCGTTTGGCGCCGCCCCACGGTCGAGCACGGCGGCGGCGGATTGCACGCTGGCGCGGGTCAGCGCGAGCTGGATTTTCAAATCCGCCGCGCGGTGCTGCAACGCCTGGAAGCTGCCGATCGCGCGGCCGAACTGCTGGCGGGTTTTCAGATAGTCCAAGGTAATCGCGAACGCGCGGTCCATCACCCCGAGCAGATAGGCCGCGGTCGCCAATGCCGCCTCATCCAAGGCCAGTTCGCCGGAAACCGAAGTGCAAGGCGCATCGGTCAGCACCAAGGTGCCGTATTCGCCGCCATCCTGCGTCTGGTCCAGGTGCAGCGCGACCCCGGCAGCGTCGGCGGCCACCAGCACCAGCCCGTCCACCGTCGCCACCAGAAAATCGTCGGCGCCGCCGGCGGCCGGGATGAATAATTTGCGACCGCTAACCTGGCCGTTCGCAACCCTTGTGCCATCGCCAATATCGAAACGGTTCGCCCGCTCCTGCCACGCCGGCAATACCAACCGCGTGCCGGACAGCAAAGCCCCGAGCGGTTCCCCGCGCAGCACCCGCGCCGCGAGGCTCGCTGAAATCAGCGGCTCCGGCGTCAGCGCCGCACCGAGTTCTTCCGCCAACGCGCAATATTCGGCCAGACCCAAGCCGGCGCCGCCATCATCCTCGGCCACCAGCAGCCCCGGCCAACCCATCTCGCACATCTGCTGCCAGACGCTGCGATCGAAGCCCGGGGTCTGAAACCGCAGCCCGCGCACCCGGCGCAAATCGCCGGTGCGCGGCGCCAACCCGGCCGCTGATTCGCGGATCAGTCGAACGCTCTCGCCGCGCGCCTCGGCCACTGCGTCCGACATGCTCAGTTCTTGAACGTCAGCGGCGCATCGGTTTTCGACTGGACGAACTCCCGCGTTACCCCAGGCGCCAGCTCAATTACCTCAAACCCGCTGGGGGTCACATCGAACACGCCATAATTGGTGAACACCCGCTTCACCGCACCCGGCGCCGTCAGTGGATACGTGCATTTTTTTACCAGCTTCGCCGCCCCGTCCTTGGCATTGTGGTCCATCACCACCCAAAGCCGCTTGGCCCCGGCCGCCAGATCCATCGCCCCGCCCACCGCCGGCGCACTGTCATTCTCACTGGTCGCCCAATTCGCAATGTCGCCATTGTCGGCCACCTGGAACGCGCCCAAAACGCACAAATCCAAATGCCCGCCCCGGATCATCGCGAAACTGTCGGCGTGGTGGACGTAACTGCCACCGGTCCGCAATGTCACATGCTGCTTGCCCGCATTGATCAGCCACGGATCGCGCTCCGCCTCCGGCGGCTTCGGACCCATGCCCAAAACCCCGTTCTCGGAATGAAAAATCACCTCCCGCTCCAATGGCACGAAATCCGCCACCGTCGTCGGCATGCCAATGCCAAGATTAACATACCACCCCTCCGGAATGTCCCGCGCCACCCGCTC
>JAYTQP010000207.1:0-3992 GCA_043746675.1 Rhodospirillales bacterium
CAAGGAACGACTTGGGGTTGCGAACAAGCCGACGCCTGAGACAATGCGTCAACGATTCCAGCGGATCGAGGCCAGCGCGCCAGACCGGAATCTAGCGAAGCGCTGCGATCGCGCGCGCAACAGCGCGGTCGCAGCGAGTAGCTAGCCCGCATTTCTCACCGGAGCGCGCGATGATTGCGCCGGGATTGATCGTCGCTGGCGCCGTGAGGAAGGCGGCCTGGACACGATGTCCAGGCAAGCGACGAAAGGTGCCCCCTTCGAACAAGGCTGATGCGGACAAAACCAAGCAAGCGTGCGCGATCGCTATGAGAAGTGCGGGTTAACGCCCAGCTTACCGCTGAAAGCCATGTGCCGGCCAACGATCGCCGTCAGCGCAGCGCTTCCGGGTGCCAGGTCGGCGGCGACCTCGTGTTGGTAGATCAAAACGGCGTATTGCATTGGCGTTCTCCTATGTTCGGGATAGCGCCCATGCGCTTCCACAGGCCCAAGACGGACATCCCCCGCCCATATCGACATTTGGTCGGATTTATTAGCGTGTGATTGCACGGTCCGTTTTCCCAGGCTACTGAATCCGAAACGTCCAGAAGAATCCGGGGAGCCGTGCGGAATGCAAAATCAAACGACGCCGAAAGGCGCCAGCGTGCAGATGTTGATGCTGTTCATTTATATGGTGATCAACTTCGCCGACAAGCTGGTGCTGCAAATTGCCTCGGGGCCGATCCGGGCGGAATTGCATTTAACGCCGCAGGAATATGGCGCGATCGCATCGTATTTCTTCGCCTGCCTGACCATCGCCGGCCTGTGTGTCGGGTTTCTTGCCAACAGGGTGTCCGCCCGGCTGTTAATTCTGGCGATGGGTCTGTCCTGGGCGATCGTACAGTTTCCGATGCTCGGCACGGTCGGCTTCGCCACCATCGTTATCTGCCGGATGCTGCTCGGGCTGGGCGAAGGCGGGGCGGCTACGGTTGCGGTGCATGCGCTCTATAAATGGTATCCGGATCATAAGCGGGCGATGCCGACTGCCTGGCTCAGCCAGGGCAGCGCGGTGGGGGTTATTATCGCCGCACCCGTGCTCAGCCTGCTGGTGGTGCATGTGTCCTGGCATGCGGCGTTCGGGGCGCTCGGGCTGGCCGGGCTGGTGTGGTCGGCGGTGTGGTATTTCGTTGGGCGGGACGGGCCGCTGGTGGAGGTTCGGGCGGCGGTCGATCTGTCCGACCGGGTGTCGTACCGGAGCCTGTTTTTCAGCCGCACCTTCATCGGCTGCGTGGTGGCGAGCTTCGGCGCCTATTGGTCGCTGTCGCTGGGCTTGACGTGGTTTCAGCCGTTCCTGGAAGAAGGCCTCGGGGTGGCGCCGGAGTGGGCCGGGATTTTGGTGGTCGCGCCGTGGCTGGTGGGCGCCGCCACGGTGATCTCGGCCGGGGCGATTTCGCAGATGCTGGTGGCGCGCGGGGTTGGCAGCCGGTTGGCGCGCGGGGTGCTGGGCACGGTGCCGATGGTGGTGGGCGGGCTATTGCTGCTGCTGGTGCTGCCGAGCATGGGCGGCCAGTGGGCGCCGATCATCGTGCTGATGCTGGGCACCGGGCTGACCGGCCCGATTTACGTGGTGTGCGCGCCGATGCTGAGCGAGTTCACCCCCGATCAGCAGCGCGCCGGGGTGATTGCCACCTATGGCGCGCTTTATTCGCTGTCCGGCACAATGGCGCCGCTGGTGATGGGCTATCTGGTGCAGCACGCCGCCACCCCGCTGGCCGGCTATCAGCGCGGCTTCATGGTATCGGGCAGCATGCTGCTCGGCTGCGGCCTGCTGGCGATGTGGCTGATGGCGCCGGCGTTCGATCGGGCGCGGGTGCTGAAGCTGCGCGGCGCCGCCGCCTGATTTTTTTTGGGGGGCAGGCAGGCCGCGGCGGCATCTTGCCGACAAATCCACTCTGCTTCTAGAATTTCGGCGTTCAAGCTCAAATAATAATCGGGAGGGTAAAAATGCTCGAAACGCCGACGCCGGCAGGCGCGAAACTGCAAATGGTGATGCTGTTTCTCTACATGGTGATCAATTTCGCCGATAAGCTGGTGCTGCAGATCGCGGCCGTGCCGATCATGACGGAACTGCATCTGTCGCCGGAGCAATATGGCGCGGTCGGCACGGCGTTCTTTCTCTGCCTGACCTTCGCCGGCCTGATCGTGGGCTTCCTCGCCAACCGCTTCCCCACCACGATCATGATCCTGGTAATGGCGTTGGTTTGGGCGATGGTGCAGTTCCCGATGCTCGGCACGGTCAGTTTCTTCACCATCGTGGTCTGCCGCATGGCGCTCGGCCTCGGCGAAGGCGGCGCGGCCTGGGTCGCCACCCATGCGATTTATAAATGGTATCCCGATCACAAGCGGGCGATGCCGACCGCCTGGCTCAGCCAGGGCAGCGCGGTGGGGGTGATTATCGCCGCGCCGGCGCTGACCTGGATCGTGGTGCATATCTCCTGGCATGCTGCCTTCGGCACCATGGGCGCGATTGGCCTGCTGTGGTCGCTGGCGTGGTATTTCATCGGCCGGGAAGGGCCGCTGGCCGATCCGGTCGCCGCCGTGAATGTGGCCGAGCGGGTGCCGTACGGAAAGCTGCTGCTATGCCGCACCTTCATCGGCTGCACCCTGGCGCTGTTCGGCGCTTACTGGACCTTGTCGCTGGCGCTCACCTGGTTCGTGCCGTTCATGGTCAAGGGCCTCGGTTTCAGCCAGACGGTCGGCGGCAACCTCTCGATCCTGCCCTGGGCGGTCGGCGCGCTGACGGTGATCACCGGCGGCTTCCTGTCCACCGCATTGGTGGCGCGCGGGGTGCCGACCAAGCGGGCGCGGGCGATGCTGGGCACCCTGCCGCTGGCGGTTGGCGGGCTGTTCATGCTGGCGCTGCCGTGGAGCGGCAGCGGCTGGTCGGAAGTGGTGCTGCTGATGATCGGCACCGGGCTGACCGGCCCGATCTACGTGGTGTGCGCGCCAATGCTGAGCGAGTTCGTGCCGGATGCACAGCGCGCCGGGGTGATCGCCACGATGGGATCGCTCTATGTGTTCGCCGGCGTTATCGCCCCCTCGGTGATGGGTTATCTGGTGCAGCACGGCGCCACCATGCTGGATGGCTATAATCGCGGCTTCCAGTTTGCCGGCTTGCTGCAACTGGTGCTCGGCCTGCTGGCGATGTGGCTGATGGCGCCGGCGTTCGATCGGGCGCGGGTGCTGCGGCTGCGCGGCGCGGTGGCGGCGGAATAGGCTAGGGCGGCGGCCGGGCGACCAGTTCGGCCGCCGCCAGATCCTCGATCGCCGAGCCGACTGATTTGAACAGGGTGATCTCGGCATCGCCGACGCGGCCCGGCGTTTCGCCCCGGCATAGGGTGAACAGCGATCCCTGCACGGCGACCGGCGCGGCCTGGGTGAGGTCGCCGGCTTCGGCCAAGGCGGCATCAGTATCGATGAAGACGCGGGCGCGCCGCACCGCCGCGCGGTCGGCTTCGCGCATGTCGGGGCGGTAGGCGCCGATCAGATCCAGGTGCTGGCCCGGTTGCAGCCAGGCGCCTTCAATCAACGGCGTAACCGCCAGGGTGGCGCAGGATACGATGTCGGCTGCCGCCACCGCCGCGCGCAGGTCGGCGGCGGGGTGCGCGGCAAAGCCCGCCGCACGCAGTTCCGCCACCAGCCGCGCCGCGCCCGCCGGAGTGCGGTTCCACACCGCAATCTGGCGGATCGGCCGGACCGCCGCCCAGGCCGGCACCAGCATCGCTGCCACATGTCCGGCGCCCACCACCAGCAGGCGGGAGGCAGCTTTCCGCGCCAGATAATCCCCCGCCAGGGCCGAGGCGGCTGCCGTGCGCCGCGCGGTGAGTTCATTGCCGTCGATGATCGCGCGATGCTGTCCGGTGGCGCCGTCGCACAGCAGGTAGGTGGAGGAGACCGCATTCAGCCCGCGCGCGCCATTGTCCGGCCAGACCGAAACGATTTTCACCCCGAACGAA
>JAYTQP010000208.1:0-2501 GCA_043746675.1 Rhodospirillales bacterium
CCGGTGCCGCCGAGATCGGTCCAGGGCGAAAACAATACCAGCGCGCGCGGGGCAGGCAGCTCGGGCGCGTGATCGCGCAGCGCGACCGCGGTGGCGACCGCCAGGCCGCCGCCGGCGGAATCACCGGCAATAACGATGCCGCGGTTGGGTTCGGCGGCGGCGAGCCAGCGATAGGCGGCAACCGCATCGTCCAGTGCCGCCGGCAGTTGATGTTCCGGCGCAAGCCGATAGTCCAGCGCCCAGACCGGGGCATCGGCCAGCCTGGCCAAAGCGAGGGTGAGCTGGCGGTGGGTTTGCGGCGAACCAAAAATATAGCCGCCGCCATGCAGATAGAGGATTGCCAAATCTTCGCGCAGCGCCGGCGGCTGGCTGCGGTCGATGCGCTCAAGGCGCAGCGCGTCCACCGCAACGGCGGTGGCGGCGAAGCCGGGCGGCAGACGCAGGCTGCGCCGGCGCGGCGTGCCCATGCTGCTACGGGCGCGGGCAACGTCGATCGGCCGGCGGCTATGGCGCTTGATGGTCCAGCGCAAAGCGAGACAAAACAGGGTGGACTGCCAGCTCATCGGGTCTCCATCGGCAAATCTTCAACCAGCGACGAGATCCGATGCCGCCATGATGCCATAGCCCGTCCCGGTGGCGCTGCCCATAGGCTTTGGCGTAGCATTGGCCAACGCGGAGAAAATGCATGCATCCCGACCATTTCGACGTTCTGATCGTTGGCGCCGGCCTGTCCGGCATTGGCGCGGCGCATCATCTGCAAACCAACTGCCCGACCAAAACCTACGCCATTCTGGAAGGCCGCCCACGGATCGGCGGTACGTGGGATTTGTTTCGCTATCCCGGCATACGGTCCGATTCCGATATGTTCACCCTGGGCTACTCGTTCAAGCCCTGGACAGCGGCGAAGGCGATTGCCGATGGTGCCGCGATCCTGGAATATATCACCGAAACCGCACGCGAAGCCGGCATCGATCGGCATATCCGCTTCGGGCATAAGGTCAAGCACGCGGCCTGGTCGTCGGCTGCCGCGCAATGGCTGGTGTCGGTTGCGGTGGACGGAGAAACTATCGAATATAGCTGCAACTTCCTGTTTATGTGCAGCGGCTACTATAATTACGATGGCGGCTATACCCCGGATTTTCCTGGCCGCGAACGGTTTGCCGGCCGGCTCGTGCATCCGCAGAACTGGCCTGTTGATCTCGACTATACCGGCAAGCAGGTCGTGGTGATCGGCAGTGGCGCAACCGCAGTAACGCTGGTTCCGGCGATGGCGGAGCGTGCCGGGCATGTGACGATGTTGCAGCGGTCGCCGACTTATGTGGTCGCCCGCCCGGCGAACGATGCCAAGGCGGACTGGCTGCGGCGGCATCTGCCGGCGCGGCTGGCCTACAGCATCGTCCGCTGGCGGAATGTTCTGCTTGGATTGTATTTCTACCAGATGTGCAAGCGCCAGCCGGAAAAGGTGAAGCAGTTGATTCTGGGTGGCGTGCGGATGGCGCTGGGAAAAGATTACGACGTGCAAAAGCATTTTACCCCACGCTATAATCCTTGGGACCAGCGCTTGTGCCTGGTGCCCGACGGCGATTTGTTTGCCGCGATCCGGGGCGGGTGGGCGTCGGTGGTAACCGACCAGATCGAGACCTTTACCGAGGCGGGGATAAAATTAAAGTCCGGTGAAAGCCTGAAGGCTGATGTGATCGTCACCGCGACCGGGCTCGATCTGGTGGTGATCGGCAATGTCCGGTTGAGCGTGGATGGCGCGCCGGTGAATTTCGGTGACACGATGACCTATAAGGGGATGATGTATAGCGACGTGCCGAACCTGGCAGTTTCGTTCGGCTATACCAACGCATCCTGGACCTTGAAAAGCGACCTCACGGCGGGATATGTGTGCCGCTTGCTGAACCATATGGATCGGCACGGCTACCGGCAGGTAACCCCGCGCCGGCGCGATCCGGATTTGCGGGCGGAGCCGTGGGTAAATTTTTCGTCCGGCTATATTCAGCGCGCGGTGGCGAAGTTTCCCAAACAGGGCTCGAAGCAGCCATGGAAGCTGCACCAGAACTACGCCAGGGATTTGCTCTCATTGCGCTACGGCAAAATCGACGACGGTACGGTAGAATTCAGCAAAGCCCTTCGATCTCCGAACCAAATGTGAAAAAGTTTTTTGGTTCTTTTTTTCAAAATAGAACCGCTCCAGCCCTCGACAGAAAAATCGCTGCGCGAACAATGCCATCACGCACCAAATAGCGCCCGCAAAACCGACGCCGCCCGGCAATCGGCGAACACGAAGTTTGCAGACTGAGACAGAAACGATCCGGGGCCGTGATTTCGACTGTCGCATCCTGAAAAGTCAGGCGCAGTCCGCTGAGCGGATACTGCATCTTGTAAAACGCCTCCTTGGCGCAGAACAGGATTGTCGCGGCCAGCGGCCGGCTGGCGTCGGTTGGCAAAGCGGCGATTTCGGCTGGTAGCAGCACCATCCGTTCCATGGTGGGTTT
>JAYTQP010000209.1:0-7767 GCA_043746675.1 Rhodospirillales bacterium
GCGGCGGGGGGCCTTCAAAGGCTACGGGCCTTCACGGGTTAGGGGCCATCGTAGTTGGTGTGGTGCAGGTCGATGTCGGCGAAGCGGGTGAATTCGCCCTCGAAAATCAGGTCGATCTTGCCGGTTGGGCCGTGGCGCTGCTTTTCGATTAGCAGCTCGGCGCGGTTATGCACCGCCTCCATGTCGCGCTGCCATTTTTCCACCGCGGCGTTGAATTTCTCGGTGTTGTCGAAGGCCAATTGTTTCGGCGCCCGCTGCTGCAAATAATAATCGTCGCGGTAGATGAACATCACCACGTCGGCATCCTGCTCGATCGAGCCGGATTCGCGCAGGTCGGACAGTTGCGGCCGCTTGTCCTCGCGGCTTTCGACCGCGCGCGACAATTGCGACAGCGCCAGCACGGGCACTTCCATTTCCTTCGCCAGCGCCTTCAGGCCCTGGGTGATCTGGGAGATTTCCAGCACCCGGTTTTCCGGCCGCGTGCCCAGCGCCGGGCGCATCAGTTGCAGATAATCGATGCAGATCAGCGCCAGTCCGTGCGTGCGTTTCAGGCGTCGGCAGCGCGAGCGCAGGGCCGACATGGTGATCGCCGGGGTGTCGTCGATGAACAGCGGCAGGGACGAGATTTCCCGGCTCACTTGCACGAACTTGTCGAACTCCTTCTGCCCGATATCGCCGCGGCGGATGCGGTCGCCGGAAATCCGCGCTTCCTCCGACAGCAAACGGGTGGCCAACTGATCGGCGCTCATTTCCAGCGAAAAGAATGCCACCGTGGCCGCCGGCTTGGCATTCGGGTCTTTCGCGCGCGCTTCCGCCAACAGCGCCTTGGCGGCGCCGGAACAGAACTTCAGCGCCAGCGCGCTTTTGCCCATGCCGGGCCGGGCCGCCAGGATCAGCAGGTCGGACGGGTGCAGCCCGCCCAGCTTGCGATCCACGTCGCGCAGGCCGGTGGTCAGGCCGGTGACGCCGCCGGAACGCTGAAAGGCCAGTTGCGCGATTTCGATGGCGCCGGCGAGCGCGTTTTCGAAACTGATGAAGCCGCCATCGTTGCTGCCGCGCGCGGCCAGATCGAACAAGGTCTGCTCGGCCGCTTCCAACTGGCCGGCGCCGTCCAGTTCTGGCGCGGCACCGAAGGCGTTGTTGACCACGGTCTCGCCGATGTCGATCAACTGCCGCCGCAGCCAGGCATCGTGGATTGCTCGGCCATATTCGCCGGCGTTGATGATGCCCACCATCGCCGACAGCAACTGGCCGAGATAGGCGGTGCCGCCGACCTCATCGAGCACGCCGGTATGCTCGAACTCGGCCCGCAAAGTAACCGCGTCGGCCAGTTGGCCACGCTCCACCCGGCGCTTGATCGCCTCGAAAATGCGGCCATGGATCGGGTCGATGAAATGCTCGGGCAGCAGAAAATCGCTGATCCGCTCGTAGGCCCGGTTGTTCGCCAGCAATGCGCCGAGCAGCGCCTGCTCGGCCGCCTCGTTGCGCGGCGGCAAACGCTGGGACAAGCCAAACAAACCAGACGCCGACGGATCAATACTGTTCATGCCACCACCATAGCGACCCGAAGCCCAAAACGTCAGTGCCGTCCCCCTGTGGATATCGGGGATTGCGGGGGTGGATCAGCGAAGGCGGTCGTGGAAGGCAAGGCCAGGGCGCCGCCCTGGACCCGCAAGGGGACAGTCGTCCCCTTGACCCCTCGGCCTTAAGGGTTCGGGATAACGAAGAAGGGGGCTACTCCAATGTGGCAAGCTCCGCCTTGCCCCCTTCTTCGTTAACCCGATGCTTTCTTGGCCATGGGGTCCAGGGGCAGCGCCCCTGGCCTTGCCTTTCGCGATCGCGTTCACTGCCCGGCCATGCGTCCCAGCATATCCTTGAGCGGCTCGGCGCCGGGGTTTTGGCCTTGGCCGTCGAGCACGATTTGTTGTGGAGCGAAGGTTTGGCCGTAATAGATTTGGTTCCATTCGCTGCGTTGGGACAGCAAGGTGCCTTCCAGCGAGAGGCCGGCGAACAGGCCGCGGGTTTTTGCGAAGGCGACGATATCGGCGCGCAGGGCGGTTGTGGTGGATCCCTGCACGCCGGCGCCGATGGTGGCGACGGCAACCGAGGCATCGCCGCCAAACTTGAACTGGCTGTTCATCAAAGCGCGGATGCCTTTGTCGGTCAGCAGCAGGAAGATGATCTGGCTGTCCTGCACGCCGATCTGAAAGCCGACGCTGCCGCTGCCGAGGCCGTAGAAGGCTGGGCCGGACCAGCCGCCCGCGCTGCGGCCGACCAGCACGCAACTGCCGCCTTCGCCGCCGAGAATGAAGCCGGCCTTGAAGACGCGCGGGCAGACCATCACGCCCTTGGCGTTTTTCAGCAGCTTGCGGGCTTCGGAGTTGCTGCCGTCGGACAGCATTTCCTGCACCGTCAGGGTGGCGCGATCGACCAGCGCCTGTTGCTCGGTCTGCGCGTGCGCGGCAAGTGGGAGCAGCGCTAGCACGGCTGCAAAGATGAGACGTAACATCAGGCGTCTCCTGATTGGGAGTGTGGCGACTCGGGTGTTATCGCATGTTGGGCGGCGAATGTGTGCCTGCAAGCCCTTGTCAAGCAAGCCTCACGTATCGGGCAAGCCTCACGTATCGGGCAAGCTTCACGCGCAGTCGGAGGGGCCGCAATTGACGGATACCACACGCCAGTGGCTGTCGACGCGTTCCAGCATGGTCAGCGACAGGTTCTGCACCGACAGGTTCAGCGTCGCATGCGGGGTTAGCGCCAGCGCGTGGGCGACGGCGGCGCGGATGGTGCCGCCATGGCTGACGGACACCACATCCTGCCCCGGCCAGGCGTCGGCCAGCCGTTCCAGCGCGGCGCCGACACGGTGGCGGACATGCGCGATGCTTTCCCCACCGGGTGGCTGCTCCTCGCCGGCGTGGGCCCAGAACGGATGCGCGGGCATGCTGAGGCGTGCGGGGATCGCGGCGTGCGGCAGGCCGTGCCAGTCGCCGAAGCTCTGTTCGATCAGATCGGGTTCTACCCCGAGCGCGGCGACCGGGTAGCCGCCACGGAAAATTGCCTCTGCCGTACGGCGCGTGCGGGACAGCGGCGTGATCAGCCAGTGCGCGGGCCGCGGCAGGCGGCGCGCCAACGCGGCATAGGCTTGCCCTTGCGCGTCCATGGTGCCCTCGCATATCGGGACATCGGTGTTGCCGTAGATCGCCGCGCGGGCGTGTTCGGCAACCAAGGCGTGGCGGATGAGCCAGAAGCGGGTGGGTTCGGCCAAAGCCTATTCTCCAATCGAAAGCAGGGCGCCACGGGTGCGGGCGACGCGGAATTGTTGGGCGAACAGCAGCCCGGCGGCGAGCAGCCAGACCGCATTCAGCCCGAACGCCCAGGCGAGGTCGCGCCAGGGCGTGATGCCGGTGGCCAGGGCTGCGCGCATGCCCTCGAACACATGCGCCGCCGGCATCGCCAGCGCCACCGCCTGAAATCCGCTCGGCAGGATCGAAACCGGGTAGAACACGGCGGCGAACGGGGTCAGCCCGAACAACACCGACCAGGCCAGCGCCTCCGCCCCGGCGCCGTGGCGCAGGATCAGGCTGACCACGCCGAGCGACACCCACCAGCCCATGATCATCAGATTGAGCGCGAACAGCACCAGAACCGGCCCGAGCGCGAAAATATTGAAGGCATAGAGCGCCCAGGCCAGCAGCGCTGCCGGCAGCACGCCGGCCGACATGCGTAGGAACGACATCCCGATCAGCGCCGCCACCAGTTCCCACGGCCGCAGCGGGCTGACGAAGACATGGCCGAGATTGCGCGACCAGATTTCCTCCAGAAACGAAATCGCCACCCCCATCTGGCTGCGCAGCGCCACTTCCCACAGCAGCACCCCGCCCAGCAGCAGGCCAATTGCAACCTGCCCGCCGACCGCCATGCGCGCGGCGATGAAGGTGGCGGTGAAGCCCCAGATGCACATCTGCAATGTCGGCCAGTACGCCAGTTCGAGCAGACGTGGCCAGGACCGGCGGTACAGTGCCAGATGGCGGTACATCATTCCCCAGATGCGGCGGGCGGACGCCATCATGCTACGGCGCCGATCTGGCGGTCGCGGGCGATGTCGAGGAAGACGGCTTCCAGATCGTCGCGCCGGTAGCGCGCCAGCAGCGCGGCCGGGCTGCCGCGATCGACGATGCGGCCGTGCTTCATCATCAGCACCGTATCACAGAGGCGTTCGACCTCGGCCATGTTGTGGCTGGCCAGCAGGATGGTGCAGCCGCTTTCCGCCCGGTAGCGTTCCAGCCAGGTTCGCACCAGGTCGCCGGTGTCCGGATCGAGGCTGGCGGTCGGTTCGTCCAGCAACAGCAGATCGGGCCGGTTGAGCAGCGCCTTGGCCAGCGCGACACGGGTTTTCTGGCCGGCGGAGAGTTCGCCCGCCGGCCGTTTCAGCAAATCGCCGAGATCGAGCTGGGCGGCCAGTTCGGCGATCCGCCGTTCGATCTGCGGGACGTTGTACAGATGCCCGTAAACCCGAAAATTCTCCTCCACGCTGAGCCGGTGCGGCAGCGCGATGTAGGGCGAGGAAAAATTCATCCGCGCCAGCGCGGCGAAGCGGTCGCGCGCCATGTCGTGCCCAAGTACGATGATTTCGCCGGCGGTTGGGATCAGCAGCCCGAGCAGCATGGCGATGGTGGTGGTTTTGCCGGCGCCGTTGCCGCCCAGCAGCCCGACGGTGGCGCCGGGCGGCACGGCGGCGTTGAGCCCATCGACGGCGAGCACCGCGCCATAGCGCTTGGTCAGACCGGTGATCCTGATCGCATCCATGGCGCGGCTTTAGAGCCTATCGCCCGCCGCGCCTAGCGCCGCCGTGGCGCAGCCACGCTTAGCGTCTAGGTGGCGCAGCCACGCTTAGCGTCTAGGTGGCGCAGCCACGATGGCGCCCTGGAACAGCCGAATGCCCTGTTCGCTGCCCCAGGCGAGGGCGGCGACGGTGTTGGTGTGGCTCAGCACCAGGCTGGCGGGGTTGCAGTGCTTCAGTGCGGCGCTGGCGGTTGCCCAATCCGGCGTCCACTGCAGTTGCAGCAGGTCGAACCCGAGCCGCTCGAACGCGTAGAGTGCCATCGCCGCCGGGGTCAGACTGCGGAGCAGCAGCCGGTATTGCCGCGCCCGGGCAAAATCTCGCGCGAAGCAAAAGGCGTCGAAGTCGGCGATCAGATCGGCCTGGTCGATGCCGATGATCACGTGGCCGCGCAAGCGGGCCGGCAAAGCGGCGTCGAAGCGCAGGAATTCCGGCGCCAGCAACGAGCCGACATTGAGGTTGAGGCCGAACGGCCCGGCGTCGCGCAGTTCGTCGGTGGCGGCCAGCAGGACCAGCAAGCGGCGGTCGAAGCTGCGGGTGAGGCGGCGAAACAGCCAGGGGTCGGCTTGCAGATCGGTACCTGGCGCGAGGGTTTCGGCGATTTCGCGCACCGATAGAAGGCGCACTTCCCAGGCCGGGGCAAACCCGGCATCGGCGCGGTAGTGGCAAACCTGGCGGCGGCGGGCGAAGCGGGCAACGTCGGCATGGGCGAGATTGGCTTCCAGCGCCTGCAAGCCGGCGGCGTTCAGCCTGGTGGCGGCATCGCCGGTGGGCAATTGCGGGTCTTGCGATTGCTGGCTGGCGCCGATTAGCAGCCGCAGGGTGGCGGCGTCGTGCGGCAAATGGAAGTCGCGCAGCAGGATTTTCGGGTCCGGCAGCAAATCTGGCTCATCGGCGAATAAATGCCGCAGGCCGGCGAGGCATTCGGCGATCAGCGCCGGCGCTGCACCGCGCCAGACCAGCACCAGATCGCCGTTCGGCAGGGCGAAGCGGCGCGCCCGCGGGGCGGTGATCAGCGGGGCCATCGCGTCTGCCGCCAGCCGCACATGACGCGGGGCTGCGAGATCCTTCGGCAAAGCGGACAGGCGCAGCCACAGCGCTTCACGTGCGATGCCGGCGCCGGCGCTTGCCACCACGAGCGCATCGAGCCGATCGGCATCGTTCTCGCGCAGTTCTGCCAGCGGCGTGGCCCGACCGGTCGGCCATGGCAGGATGGTTGCGCCTATCATGCAGCCCGGGTTCATGCAGCCGCTTCCTTCATGCAGCTTGGCCGGGGCGCAGCGGCGACGGCCCGACGCCATCGAGCAAGGGCAGGTTATGGCATTGCAGGCGCCCGGCCGGCAGCGTTGCGGTTGCGCGTTCGCGACACTGGCCCAGCCCGCAACCGGCCGCGTGCGGGCAGACCAGCATCCGTTCGGCGGCCTGCATGGCATCGACATGCAGGCCCTGAAACCGCCTTATGCCCTGCTTCAACCCCCACCGCAGCGCCGCTTCGGTGGCCGCCCGGTGCAGGACGATCTGCCCCGCGCCCGGCCCGGCCGGATTGTTCGCAGCGATGGGGCGTTCCGGCAAATCCAGCGCCGCCAGGTGTGCCGACCAGTCCAGCTTGAGCAAATCAGCCTGCAAGGACGCCGACCGGAGCATGAACAAAGCGCGATGCGGCACATGATCCAGCACCACCCGCACCCCCGCATTTTGCAGTTGAAGCCGCACGCGATGGTAACGGTCGAGATTACCGACGGCGTCCTGCAAGGCGATTTCGACCCCGGCCACCCGGGCGGCGATGTCGGCAACCCCGATCGCCTCGATCGCGGCCAGGGTCATGTCGATATGCAGCATCGGCCGGCCGTCGCGCGGGATCGCCCAGCGGCCGGGCTGGGCGGTTGCGCTGTCGAGCGCGGCCAGCATCGTGCGGCTTAGCCGCTCGGCCAGATGGCGGTGCAGGAACGGGTCTTCGAGCCTTTGTGCCGGGGGGGCGAATACCAGTTCGTGAAATAGCGGCCGCAGCTGTCCGGCGCCGGCCAACAGAACGGCGGTTTGCCGCAGCAGCTCGGTTTCGGGCCGATCGACCAGCCGGGCGAGGGTCGCGGTCGATCCGAACCCGACATCTTCACCGAGCGGTGCCACGGCATCGGTCAGCCGTGCCTGCGCATAGGCCAATGCCGCCGGCCCGGCGGTGGCGAGTTGCCAGACCGAGAGCAACTGCGCGGGGTCCGGCGTATCGATCCGCATCAAATGCAGCAGCATTGCGGGCAGCGCGTCGGGGGCGAGGTAGCCGGCGGGCCGGGTGAGGCGGCGGGCGATGCGTAGGCCAGCCTGGCTGTTTTCGCACAACAGCACCAGATCGCCGTTGCGCAGAGCGAACACCTGGCCATCGTGATGCTCGGCGGTGTCGTGCAGCAGGGCGCGCGCCACCCGGCGGTGATGCGGGCGGGGCGCCGGCGGCCGCAGCCGAGACAAATGCAGCACCAGCGCGATCCGCGTGCCCGGCGCCCGCATTGCCCGCTGCAGGATATCGAGCAGCAGACGTTCCTCGGCGCCCGCTGTCGTATCAAGCATCGGCAACCCTTGGTGCGCTGGTTTCCGAGGCCGATCTTGCCGTATGAAGCGTTTCGAGCTTGCCCATCCGCCCGAGGTTAGCGAGGTATGATGACCGAACAGTTAGCGCCCGCCAGCCTGCCGCCCGGCCAGCGCATCTACGCGATCGGCGATATTCATGGCTGCCTCGATCAGCTCGACGACCTGCATCGCCAGATTGCCGGCGATCTGGCCGCCCGTCCCGCCCAGGCGGTGACGATCATCCATCTCGGCGACTACCTCGATCGCGGCCCGGACAGCGCCGGGGTGCTCGCCCGGATCCAGCGGCCGTTTCCGAGCGCTGCGGCCGTTGTTGTCAATCTCGCTGGGAATCACGAGGAATTGTTTCT
>JAYTQP010000210.1:0-12548 GCA_043746675.1 Rhodospirillales bacterium
TGCACACCACCGCCGGCAGCACGGCACGCAGCAGCGCCTCGGTTTCGTCCATCAGGTCGGACAGGTCGGCGCCCGGCCGATACCATTCCAGCATGGTGAACTCGGCGGCATGGGTGTCGCTGTCCTCGTTGTTGCGCCAGACCCGGGCGAGTTGAAAAATCGGCCCGCTGCCGCCAGCGAGCAGTTTCTTCATGGCGAATTCGGGCGAGGTATGCAGCCACAAGTCCCGCCGGCGACCGTCGGGAAAATGCTGTTCGGTGCGAAAACTCGCAAGATGCACTTCCTCGCCGGGGGTTCGTACCGCGTACGGCGTCTCAACTTCCAGATAGCCGCGCGCGCCGAACCAGGCACGAATGGCGGCCGCCAGTTGCGCCCGCCGGCGCAAACCCGGCAGCCGGGCGGACAGCCGGGTGGGGTGCCAGGATGGGATGGTCATGCCGGGCAGTCGTTAAATCGGGGCATGGAAATCCTCGCAATTTGGCGCTAACCATGCAGGAGGACGCCGGAGATTACCAACCGCAAGCCCGCGACGCACCGATGCGCTGGCTGCCCATGGGACGTTGAGATAGCCGATAACATGCAGGGATACGCGCCATGCCCAAGGTTTCCGCCGACCGTCTGAAAGAAATCGGCCAGGCGCTGCTGGTCGCCGCCGGCGCCCCGGTGGTGGAGGCGGAAACCGTGATGCGCCATTGCGCCAGCGCCAACCTGGTGGGCCATGACAGCCACGGCATCATCATGATCCCGAACTATATCGAGCGCATCAAGGCCGGCCATATCGTGCCGGGCGCGGCGTGGGACATCGTGCAGGAATCGCCGACCACCACCGTGGTGGATGGCAACTGGGGGTTCGGCTACGTCGCCAACGAACGGGCGATGAAGCTGACCATCGAGAAAGCCCGCGTCGCCAACGTCGCCGCCGCCACGGTGTTCCGCCAGGGCCATATCGGCCGCCTCGCCAGCTACCCGCTGATGGCCGCCGAAGCCGGTATGATCGGCATGATCACCGCCGACAGCGGCCGATCCCCCAAGCATGTCGCCCCGTTCGGCGGGCGCGAAGCCCGCCTCGGCACCAACCCGATTTCGTTCGCGGTACCCTCCAATCTGGATGGCCCGCTGGTGCTGGACATGGCGACCTCGGCGGTTGCCGCCGGCAAGGTGAGCGTCGCCATCGCCCGCGACAAGCCGATGCCGCTCGGCTGGGTGGTGGACAAGGATGGCAAACCAACCACCGATCCAACCGCACTTCGGGCCGGCGGCGCGCTGCTGCCGCTCGGCGGCTCGGAGGGTTATAAGGGCACCGGGCTGGCGGTGATCGTGGAAATTCTGTGCGGCCTGCTGACCGGCCTGGGCTACGGGGTGGAACCGTCCGGACGGCATAATGACGGCTGCTTCATGGCGGTCTTCAATGTCGAGGCATTCCGCCCGCTCGCCCGCTTCAAGGATGAGGTGACCGAATTCGCCCAATACCTGAAAGCCACCCCGCCGAGCGAAGGCAGCCCGGGGGTGTTCTATCCTGGCGAAATAGAATACCGCACCGAGCGTGACCGCCGTGCCAACGGGATCGACGTGGAAGCCGCGACCTGGAATAAACTAATCGATTTGTCGGCGCGTTATGGACTGCGGGACCGGTTAGGGCTTTAGCTGAAACGACGCCCGGAGATGCGCGGATTGCTGGCGCTGGCGGCGGCGTAGCCACGGATCAGCTCGGTCAGGGCGGCGCGCCGGCGGATCATGCGCGAAGTGTCGCGCCAAAGCTCGACGAACGCCGCGCACAGCACGAACACGGCGGCGAAACATACCAGCGGTCGCAACGAATTCGGCGCTGCAATCAGAATGGCACCTAAAATGACAAGCAGGGCAAATCGCACGGCGGTAAACCTCAAGAAATAAGGCGTCGGTGATGGTGGCTGTCTCGCAAATGTCATGCCAGCGTTAACTCACCAATAAAGCCCCCTGCAGGGCCAATAATTGCAAATTGCAACGCAAAAACGATAGAGATACCCGTGCTGTAAGCTATTTGCAGGAAATCGCCGCCTGAGCCGCGCCTTTCCCGCCGCCACCAAAGCGTCTAATGGCGATACTGGCCGACAAGCCTGGAAACATGCGCCGCATGACATGGAACAAGGTTGAGCTGCGGGACTACGCAATTCATCGCGCTATGCGCGTGCTGCCGATCGACTGGTGCTCTGCCCTCGGCGACAGGATCGGCCGGGGCCAGCCGGGCCGGCTATCGCGCCCGGAAGCGGAGGCAAGGGGTAGGGCGGCGATGGCGCTGCTGCGCCCGGACCTCGCGACCGCGGCGCGGATCGAGGCCAGCACGCAAACGCTGTGGGGCAATATCGGCCGCACCTTCGGCGAGTTCGCGGTGCTGCCGGATATGGTCGCGCAAGGCCGCGCCGTGTTGTCCGACGCCGCACTTTGGAACCGCATCGTCGCCGATGACCGCGCTCTGATCGTTGCCTTCGTCCATCTCGGCAACTGGGAGGTGACCGGCGCCCAACTGGCCTGCCACACCGCCTTCCGCACCGGCGAGCGCACTGCCTACGGCGTCATCATGCCGCCGGCCAATCGCGCCCATGCCGCCATCGCCGCCCGCCAGCGCCGCTTCATGCCGGTCACCCTGCTGCCGATGGATGCCCGCCTGTGGCGCCGGATGGCGGAACTGTTGCGCCATCCGAAAGGCACCGCCTGGCTTGCCGCCGATGAGCTGGTGGATGGCGTGGTGATGGCGCCGCATTTTGGCCGCAAGCTGAAAGCCAATGGCAATATGGGCAAGATCGTGCGGCTGGCGGCGAGCACCGGGGCGCAGGTGGTGCCGGTTTATTCGGAGCGCACCGGCGGGGCGCATTTTATTTCGCACATCCTGCCGCCGCTTGATATTCCGCACACCAGGTTGGGGCCGGACGCGGTGTTGGAGCAGGTGGCACGGCTCGATGCGGTTTTTGCGCCGATCGTTCGCCGCCATCTCGATCAGTGGCTCTGGACGGTTGACCTGGTGTCCACGGCGGAGGATCCGATTATGCCGTACGAGTGCGTACCGATCGTGCCGTAGGCGCGTCCGTCCCCGCAAAATCAGCCGGCGCGCTGCCGCTCATGCCCCAAAAGTAAGATTGCGGACCACATTGACCTGCGTCAGCCCGCCGCTATGAGGCGTGTGGCCGGCCTCACCCGGTTTCAATCACGCGCATTTGTCAGGCCTTGTTCCAGGCCGATGTCGCATCATTGTGGCCATAGGCAACATCGGCCGCCACCGGCGTTCCCGTACGCAACATATTCTGCTGCGCCGGTGACAATTTGTCCTATGCCGGCTCGGTAATATCCAAAATTACCTGCTCGCTGGCTTCATAGTGTCCGTTCGAGAAGGCTGCCGGCGGAGGGTCGGCGAGGGATTTTTACGGCTGGGAAGGAGGGACCGCCGCCATGATGCTGGGACATCATGGCAAGGACCCGACGCTCCCAGCCGTAAAAAGCACCGCCGGACCGACCCGGCAGACTTCTCGAACGGACACTTAGAAGCAACAAAGTGTGAATTTCCCGCATCCACCCGCTGCGGCCCAAGCCGGGATCGCCGCCTTGGTCGCGCACGACCCCGATCTGGCCAGGATCATTCCGGCCGCCGGACCATTGCCCTGGCGCAGTCGCCCGCCCGGTTTCACCGCCTTGTTGCAGGCCATCGTCGGCCAACAAATAAGCAACGCCGCCGCTGCGGCGATCTGGCGCCGCGTGCAGGCAGTGCCCGGCGCGCTGGAGCCGGCCGCATTATTGCGGCTGGACGAGGCAACCTTACGCAATGCCGGGCTGTCGCGTCCAAAAGTGGCGCACGCCTATTCGCTGGCCGAGGCCTTCGCCAGCGGCCGGCTGGAAACCGCAGCACTGGAGGCAATGAACGACGATGCGGCGATCGCCACGATTTCCGAAGTGCGCGGCATGGGCAGTTGGTCGGCGGAGATATATTTGCTGTTCGCGCTTGGACGGCCGGATGTGTTTCCCGCCGGTGACCTTGCGCTGGCCGCAGCGGCGGCGGACTTGAAGCGGTTGGACGCCCGGCCGAACCCGAAGGCGCTACGAACCCTTGCGCTCGACTGGCAGCCCTGGCGCGGCCTGGCGGCGCGATTGCTTTGGCATCACTGGCGCTTTCTGACCGGCCGGCCGGCGATGGACGATCTGACCGCGGCGAAGCTCGGCGGATAAAAATAAGATTTTCTTCACCCCTGGGCGGCATGATGGGTGCGGTCACTTGCAGAGGCGCACCCCGATGTCCGAGTTCGCCCCGCCCAACATCGCCAGTGTAGCGCTCTCCACGCCGGCTTCGGACTACCAGCCACGCAGCTTCCACGAACGCGGCGCGGCGGTCCCGTTCACCACACCGATCTTGTGCGGCGCCCTGGTGCGCCAGGGGCCTCGGCAGGGGCCGGAACTGGTGGTGTGCAATCCATCCGGCGGGCGCGGGGTTTACGTGCTGCCATGGAGCGGGATCGACACGATTTGCCAACCAACCCTGCACGACATCGCCTTGCAGGCCGAGATTGCCCGGCTCGGTGATTTCACCCCGGGCACCATCCGTCGGGCGGCGCGCGCGGTGGCGGTCACCGGGATTGCCGGGCGGGGGGCACGGCACCTGGCCGAACAGGCCGCCCCCGGACTGGCGGAAGCTCAGGCCCACAACCATGCGCTGCTGCGCGAGATGCTGCTGCGGCAATGCGCCCCGGGACAGGAAAACTCACCACCGCAAACCGCGATATTGGCCGAACTTATCGTGCGGGTCGAAGCCGCGATCGTCACCCTGGCCACGCGCCTGCGCTGCCCGGCGACGGCGCTTGGCGCCAGCCTGCTCGCGGTCGGCGATCTGCTGGCCGAATTGCGGGTGGCGATCGGCGATCCGGCACCCGCCGCGATCGCGGCAATCGGTGATCTGGCGCGCACGCTAAGGGGCCTGCACACCAGCCTCCCCGGCCCCCTCGGGCAGGAAGCCGCCCGGGTGGCGGCCACGGCGCAGACCAGCCAGGCCTGCGCGACATCGGTGTTGGCCGACATCGGTGCCGCCTTGGATGATCTGCCCACGTTGCTGCACCGCTTCGTCCGCGCACCGGCCGAGGTTATCGCGCAATTTTCCCGCATCGACTGGGTGCTGGATGGCTGGGACCGGGCGGCATGGCTATGGCGGGAAGCCACCGCCGCCGGTCCCCAGCCGAGCCGCGGCGCCCTGATCGAACTGCTGGCGCAAATCCCACGCCTGCCAGCCGAAGCGATCGGATGGATGCCGCCCAACCACGCCAAGCCCACCCTGCCGGACGATGCCCGGCCCGCACCACTGGCAGACGCCGATGCGGCCGCGCTGGCGAAATGGCGTAGCCTCGCCGGGCGGGGCGATTTGGTGGCACGCAATGAACGCCTGCTGGCAAGCGCGGTGGCAGCATGACCGCGCCAGGCGCGCCGGCGCCGGTCGGAACCATGCTGCGCCGCGTGAGCGGCGATCTGATGTCGGCGATGGACAGCCAACTGGCGCAGGTGGTCGCCATGCTCGACGGGTTGCCGCGCCGCGGCAACGCCGATGCCGTGCTGGCGCCCTTGCGCCCACGGCTGGCGCGGCTGCGCCCGGTCCGGCCGTTGAATTTCGACCGACTGCTGTTCACCCCGCTGGACGGGATGATCGTATCAGCCACCGCCTGGCAGCGCGACACACCCGGCCTGCCGCGCAGCGCGCTGCGGCCGCTGGCCGATCAGGTGCGCGGCTTGCTGCCGCACCACAGTGCTGAGATCGACGCCCTGCTCCATGGTCATCGCGCCGACGACCGCGCCCTACTGCTGGCCGCCGGCTCACGGTTATGGCCGGAGGCCGCACGCGCCCTTACGCTGGCCCCCGCGCCACCCGACTGGGTTGCCGTCACCGGATTGCGCGAAGCCGACTACGCCGCGCTCGCCGGCATGCTCGCCGCTTTGCTCGGCTGTGCAACCGCAATTCGGGCGATCGAGGACGAGCACCGGGTCGGCAATCCGCCTGACCGCCCCAGGTTGGAAGCGCTGGTCAATCAGGTCGCCCCCGCCGGGCCGCTGGCCTTGGCCACGTTGCTGGCGATCCTCACCGAACGCCTGCCCGATACGCCGGCGATCGGCCTGATCATCGACCGGATGGCAGTCACCGAAATCGACCCGCGATTGCGCCAGGCCGCCGAGCAGGCAATGGCGTTCGTCGTCGCCCGGCTGGAAGCCGCGCCACCGCTGCCGCGCGACATGGCCCAGGCCGCGCAGACGGTGCGCAACCTCGCCGACCTGCTCGACGACCTCCAGGCGCGCGCGCGTGAGCGGCCGGCGCGGCTGGCGCAAATCAAGCTCGCACGCGAGCGCATCGACGCCGAATGCCGCGCCGCCTTCACCGAAGCCCTGACCGAACAGATCTTGCAGCCGCTGGGTACGCTGGCAGCAGCCGACGACGCCGCAGCGACCCAATTGGAAGCCGCAGCACTGGCCTTGCGGCGGTTCGATCATGCGGCACGCCGGCTGAATAACGCCGGCCATTACGACCGCGCCCTGCGGGCCTGTGCGCCGCTGGTCGCAACACGGCCGGGCGAAAGTGCTGCCGCCGGCACGGACCGCATCCGGCTCGCCGAAATATTACTCGGCCCGGTCGCGGCGCGGCGCGAGTGGTAACAACCTGACGGAAAGAGCCGTCAGGTTGTTACCACTCGCCTATGATTTTGTGGACTGATTCACTTAACGCTCGGGCGTCGAGGGTTAGGATCGGACCACTGGCAACCAGGAGACCTGGGCGCCACCGGCGGCTGGCGACGGCCAGCGCTGATGCTGGCGCGGGTGATCGCGATCAACTTCTTCGGCGACGGGCTGCAATCAGCGTTCGATCCGCGCGCGGATTTCCGCTAAGCAGGCGGGGTGACGGAAATATCGTCGCTGGGCGATCGTCCCACTCGATAACTGTGCCGGGAGCCACCGCGATCGATCGGCTGGGTGAATATTGGAGACGCTGGGGCAGAGCGCGCGCCGCCGCCATGCTACGGGCCACTGCCGTCGTCGGGCTCGGCTACATGCTGGGTGCGGCGGTGGTGATCGGCATCGTGGTGGCCAGCGTTACCGTGCATCTCTGGCGCGAATATGAACTCACCAAGGTCGGCATCTACAACACCAGCAGCACCCTGGCGCATGGTTTTGCCGAGAACATTCAGCGCAGCCTGGAAGCAATCGACCAGACCCTGATCTATGTTCGCGACGATTACGCCCGTGATCCGACCCATTTCGACCTCAACAACTGGACCCGCAGCGGCCCGGTGGCCGGGCGCCAGCAAATCCGCTTTTCGGTGCTCGACGCCGCCGGCATCCTGCGCAGCACCAACATGGGCCAGGCCGCCGGCAGGGTCGATCTGGCGAATAGCGAGATCGTGCAGATCCAGTCCGGCAGCACCGAAGACCGGCTCCATATCGGCCTGCCGCTTCGCGCCAGCGGCACCGGCCGCTGGGTGTTGAACGTCACCCGAAAGATCCTCCTGCCGGGTGGCCGGTTTGGCGGGCTGGTGGTGGCAACCGTCGGGCTGGATTATTTTACCCGCTTTTATGAAGCGATCGATCTCGCCCATGCTACCGTACTGCTGGTCGGCGGCGACGGCATCGTGCGGGCGCGGGTACCTCCGCTGGAAAACGCCATCGGCCAGCCTTATCGCGGTGCCGGCGCGGCCGCGTTGCTGCTCGGCGAAACCGATCGCGGCGCGTTCCGCGGCAGCAGTTTCGACGACGACACGCCAAGGCTTTACAGCTATCACCGGGTCCAGGACTATCCTTTACTAGTGTTGGTCGGGCTGGATGAGGCGGCGGGGTTCGCCCCCTATCGCAGCCATCAGCAGATCGCGATTTCCGCCGGTGCGGCGATCATCATGGCGATGTTGCTGGTTGCGGTGGTGATGCTGCGCCAGCATCGACGGCTGACCGGGTCGCAGTCCGCACTATCCGCCACCTTGGAGAATATCAGCCAGGGGATCGTAATGGTGGACCCGGCCGGACACATGCCGGTGATGAACCAGCGCGCCGCCGACCTGCTGGGGCTACCCCCCACCTTGCGCGGGCCGGATGCCAGTTTCCGCGACATCGTGCGCTGGCAGGTGGCGCAAGGCGAGTTCGGCAGCCCGGATAAAATTCCGCCGCACATCCTCGAAGCGCTGCGCACCGGCCGGCCGCGCGTGCATGGCGGCGCGATCGAGCGTGCCCGGCCAAACGGCACGGTGCTGGAAATTCGCAGCGAATTGCTTCTCAACGGCGGTGCGGTGCGCACTTACACCGATATTACCGACCGCAAGCGCTCTGAACGCGCGCTGGCAATGGCGCGCGACGCCGCCGAGGAGGCTGGGCGGGCGCGGGCCGAATTCCTAGCGGTGATGAGCCACGAAATCCGCACCCCGATGAACGGCATCATCGGCGTCGCTGGGCTGCTGGTGGACATGAAACTGGCGGCGACAGAATCGCATTATGTTCGTATCGTGCTCGACAGCGCCCAACATCTGCTCCAGCTTATCAACGACATCCTGGATTTCTCCCGCCTCGATGTCGGCCGGCTGGAACTGGAGGAAGCGCCGTTCCTGCTGGCCGAAATGGTCACCGACAGCCTGGAAATCGTTGCCCCCGAAGCCCGCAACAAAGGCCTCGCGCTGCAGAGCGAATTCGCGCCCGATGTGCCGGCCACCGTGCTGGGCGACAGCCACCGGCTGCGCCAGATCCTGCTCAACCTGGTCGGCAACGGCATCAAATTCACCGGCGCTGGCAGCGTGCGGGTGCGGGTGCAGCGCATCCGTGATGAGGCGACCGAACAGGGACCGGCGGTGCGGCTGGCGTTCAGCGTGGTCGATACCGGCATCGGCATCGCCGCCGAGGCAATCGGCCGGCTGTTCACCGAATTCACCCAGGTCGATAGCTCGATTTCCCGCCGCTTCGGCGGCAGCGGGCTGGGGCTTGCAATCAGCCGCCGGCTGATCGAGCAGATGGGCGGCAGCATCGCGGTGGAAAGTGCCGCGGGCATCGGCAGCACCTTTCGCTTCGATATCCGCCTGCGGCTACTGCCAACCGCCCCGCCAGCAATCGCCCCGGCGGCGGGACCGGACGGCCCCGCCGCCATACCGGACAGCGAACCAGCCGACCGCCGGCACCGTATTCTGGTCGCCGAGGACAATGCGACCAACCGGCTGGTGGTTATCCGCATGCTGGAGCGGCTCGGGCACAGTGTGGAAGCGGTGGAAAACGGCGCCGAGGCGGTCGCGGCGGCGACCGACGGGCGGTTCGATCTGGTGCTGATGGACGTGATGATGCCTGAGATGGACGGCATCGCCGCCACCCGCGCGATCCGCCAGTTGCCCGGCCTGCCCGGTCTGCTGCCGATCATCGGGCTGACCGCCAACATGCTGCCGGCCGACCGCGAACGCTGCCTCGAAGCCGGCATGGATCATTTCGAAACAAAACCAATTACGGTGTCCCGCCTGCGCGCCGCCATCAATGGCGTGCGCCCGCGCACGCGGACCGATCCAATACCCCCGCCCGATAGTTTCGCCCCCGACCGCCTGCAAGCCCTGGTCGCCGACATCGGCGCGGCTGCCGCCAGCGCGGTGGTGCGCCAGTTCATCGAAGGCAGCCGCGCACAAAGCGAGGCGATTGCCGGCCTCGCCACCTCCGGACGGGTCGATCTGATCGTGCATCAGGCGCACCAGATTGCCCGCGCCGCCGAAAATGTCGGCCTGGTAAAGTTGGCCCAGGCGGCAACCGCGATGCAGCAAGCCGCCGAGGCCAGCGGCAACGACAATCTGGCCGACCTCGCGGCGCAGGTGCAGCAGTTGCTGCGCGCCGGCGCCGACCGACTGCGCAGTTGGCACCCGGCCGGCGCCGGCGACCCGCCGACCGCCCCCCCCTCGACAAACGGCGCCGGCCCAGTAATTACGGCAGCAACGGCCTTTCCGCCGTCCCCTCACCCGCAAGGAACAGCTTGATGCGCCACCAGACCGTCGGAAACCTGCGTATTAACCCGGTGCTGCGGCAGTTCGTCCAAACCGAGGCGCTGCCAGGCAGCCGGCTGGACGCGGTGGCGTTCTGGGCCGGCTTTGCACGCCTGCTGGCGATTTTCGCACCCCGCAACGCGGCCCTGCTTGCCACCCGCGACCGCATGCAGGCCGAAATCGACGCCTGGCACATCGCGCGCCGCGGCAAGTTGCTGGATAGCGCCGAATATCAGCAATATCTGACCGCGATCGGATATTTGCAGCCGGCGCCACCAGCGTTCCAGGTGACAACGGCCAACGTCGATGCCGAAATCGCCACCCTTGCCGGCCCGCAACTGGTGGTGCCGGTCAGCAACGCCCGCTACGCGCTGAACGCCGGCAACGCCCGCTGGGGCAGCTTGTACGATGCGCTGTACGGCACCGACGCCATTGCCGAAAACGGGGACGCTGTCCGTGGCAAGGGCTTCAATCCGGCGCGCGGCGCGCTGGTGGTGGCGAAGGCGAAAGCGTTCCTGGACGACGTGGTGCCGCTCGCCAGCGGCCATCATGCGAACGCCACCGGCTACGCAATCGTTGCCGGCAAACTGCAAACTGCCGCCGGCATCGGCCTCGCCAGCCCATCCCAGTTCATCGGCTATCACGGCGATGCCGCCGCCCCCTCCGCCGTCCTGCTGCGGCAGAACGGCCTGCATGTCGAACTCCAGCTCGACCGCACCCACCCGATCGGCCGCAACGATCCTGCCGGCATGGCCGACGTGGTGATGGAATCCGCGCTCACCACCATCATGGATTGCGAGGATTCCGTCGCTGCCGTGGACGCCGACGACAAGGTGGAGATCTACCGCAACTGGCTCGGCCTGATGAACGGCACGCTGTCCGCCAGCTTCGTCAAGGACGGCAAAACCCTGCAACGGACCCTGAACCCGGACCGCGTCTACACCGCGCCCGCCGGCGGCACCGTGACCGTGCCCGGCCGCAGCCTGATGCTGGTGCGCAATGTCGGCCACCACATGTTCACCGACGCCGTGCTGGACCAGGACGGCGCCGAAATCCCGGAAACCATTCTGGATGCGGCGATCACCAGCCTGATCGCGCTGCACGATATCAATGGCGGGCGGAAAAACTCCCGCGCCGGCTCGGTCTACATCGTCAAACCGAAAATGCACGGACCCGACGAAGTCGCCTTCGCCTCCGACCTGTTCGCGGCGGTTGAGGACATGCTCGGCATGAACAGAAACACCCTGAAAATGGGCATCATGGACGAGGAGCGTCGCACCAGCGCCAACCTCGCCGCCTGCATCTACGCCGCCCGCGACCGCGTCGCCTTCATCAACACCGGCTTCCTCGACCGCACCGGCGACGAAATGCACACCTCCATGGAAGCCGGCGCCATGGTCCGCAAGGAAGCCATGCGCGCCAGCAAATGGATCGGCGCCTACGAAAACAACAACGTCGATGTCGGCCTCGCCAGCGGGTTGCGCGGCCGCGCCCAGATCGGCAAAGGCATGTGGGCCGCGCCGGACCGGATGGCGGATATGCTAGAACAGAAAATCGGCCACCCAAGCGCCGGCGCCAACACCGCCTGGGTCCCCTCCCCCACCGCCGCCACCCTGCACGCTTTGCACTACCACATGGTCGATGTCGCCGCCCGCCAGACCGAAATCGCCCGCCGCACCAAAGCCCGCCGCGACGATCTGCTCACCCTGCCGCTGGCCGACCGGCCGAACTGGTCGCCGGAAGAACTCCGCCAGGAACTGGACAACAACACCCAGGGCATCCTCGGCTACGTCGTGCGCTGGATCGATCAGGGCGTCGGCTGTTCCAAGGTGCCCGATATCCACGATGTCGGGCTGATGGAGGACCGCGCCACCCTGCGCATTTCCAGCCAGCACATCGCCAACTGGCTGCATCACGGCATCGTTACCCAGGCGCAGGTGATGGAAACCATGAAGCGCATGGCCATCATCGTCGATCGCCAGAACGAAGCCGACGCCGCCTACACCCCCATGGCCCCCGGCTATGACGGCATCGCCTTCAAAGCCGCCTGCGAACTCGTCTTCGAAGGCCGCAGCCAGCCGAACGGCTACACCGAGTTCGTGCTGCACCGCAATCGCCGCCTGGCCAAAGCCGCAGGCTAGCATTGCAATATCTGGAAGACCTCGCGCTCGGCGCCGATTTTGCCTGTGGCAGCTTCCTGCTGTCGCGGGCCGAAATCATCGACTTCGCCAGCCGTTTCGATCCGCAACCCTTCCACCTCGATGAAGCCGCCGCCAAAGCCTCATTCTTCGAAGGCCTCTGCGCCTCCGGCCTGCATACCCAAGGTGCTGCCATCGGGCTGATGGTCCGCGCCATCGCCGATGTCGCCGTCGTCGCCGGCTACGCCCTGCATGAAGCCCGCTTCTTGGTGCCGGTCCGCCCCGGCATTCGCTACGGCGTCGTCGCCCGCTGGACCGAGATTTCGCCGGCCCCGCGCGATCCCTCACGCGGGAGGGCCAAACTCACCGGGGAAGCCGTGCTGGCCGATGGGCAAATCGCCATGCGGTTTGGAGTGACGTATGTGGT
>JAYTQP010000211.1:0-3323 GCA_043746675.1 Rhodospirillales bacterium
GCCAGCCGGCCAAGCTCGGTGGCCAGCCGCAGCCCTCCGTGTTCGGGTACGATCAGCAATTCGCCGTCAGCATTCCAGAACACCCGCTGCATCGACCGATTGGCAGCGTAGAGATGGATGCTAACACCATTGTCCGTCACCCCCGCGCCATTTGCGAGCATGGTCGTCAGGCCGGCGACGAAGTCGGTTGGCGCGTCCGGCATCGGCAGCGGATCCCAGCGCAGCCGGTTCGGGTTGGCCGGGGCGAGCGCACCGCCAAGGCGGCCATTATCGATCCGCCGATAGGCCGGATGCAGCGCCGACGGCCGAATGCGGTAAAGCCAGCTACGACGGGACTCCCGACGCGGCACGGTGAACGGGCTGGACGAGATTTGTTCCGCATAGAGACCGAGCGGTGGGCACTGCGGCGAATTGCGGCCGAGCGGAAGTGCGCCGGGCAGCGCCTCGGTGGCAAATTCGTTGCCGAAGCCGGTTAGCATCGGCAGGTCCAAGCCGGTCACGCTGTCCACGACGCTGTCCCCCATTCTACCCAAACAGTTTCCCACTTCGCGCAACCTGGACGCAAGCGTTCTTGCAACGTCGATCGTCAGCCGATTACGACAGCGATCGGCCCGGCGGCGTCGGTGATGCGCAGCCGGCCGCCACCGGCGGGATCGCCGTCGGCCTGGGTCGGCACCCCAACGCAATCGAGCTCCACCACGTCGGCGCGCACCACCCGAACGCCGGGCATATGCGCGAGCAGGTTGAGCGGCAGGGCGACGCCGCACAGCGCCGCCTGCCACGCGCCGGGGCGCTCGAACAGCACCACGCTGAAGCCGGGCCGGGTCGGGCTGCCACCGGGGGCGACGAGATAGCGTCCGGCGTACAGCCGCCCCTTGCTCACGATCACGCTGCCGACCTGGTGCGCCGAACCATCAAGCCGGATGGCGATCGGCGGAAACCGATAGCGCGCCAGTTCCCGCATCGACTGCACCACGTAGGCGGCACGGCCGATCGCCCGCTTCAAGGGAAGCGGCAACGCGCGCACCACCTGGGCATCGAAGCCGGCGCCGAGCATTTGCACGAACAGCCGGGTGCCGTCGGGCCCGCTGGCGATCCCCGGCCAAAGCGTACAGGTGCGCCCGAATGCCAGCGCGGCGGCGATGCCCGCTGGGGAAAAGCTCAAGCCCAGTTCATGTGCCAGCACATTGGCGGTGCCGAGCGGGATGATACCGAGCGCACATTCCGAGCCGGCCAGTCCGTTGGCCACCTCGGCGATCGTGCCGTCGCCGCCGGCTGCCACCACCAGCCGATAGTTTCCCGTCTGTGCCGCCGCACGAGCGCGTTCGGTGGCATCGCCCCGATGCCGGGTTTCGACGATTTCCAGCCGCACCCCACTGGCTGCCATCACATCCAGCACCCGCCAGAAGCGCGGAACCCGATGGCGGCCGGCGGCCGGGTTGAAGATGATCAGCATGGAGCCAAAACGATCATGCAGCGCGGTCCATTGGCAGATACGAGCCGTATAACTTAGCGATTTTTGATGGCTGTTCGATGACGGATCGCCGGCAACCGCGTGACGATTGCCGGGCGTTTCGGTCATCGAAACTTCACGTGTGCGACACGGCGGGTTTGGTGTTTCTACTGGCGTAAGCTTGAACTCCCAGGTGCTGTGGCCCCGCATGAATGTTTCCGCATCGCTACAGTCGCGCGACCCCGGCCTGTCGTTTCGTGCGATCTTCATCTCTGACCTGCATCTCGGCACCCGCGGTTGCCGTAGCGATTTTCTGGCCGATTTCCTCCGCCGCGTCAGTTGCGAGCAGCTTTATCTGGTCGGCGACATCATCGATGGCTGGCGGCTGCGCAAATCCTGGTACTGGGACGAAAACCACGACGAGGTGCTGCGGCTGATCCTCCAGCACGGCCGGCGCGGTGCCGAGGTGACCTATATCCCCGGCAATCACGATGAGATGTTCCGCGCCTGGTTGCCGCTCGGGCTGGAAATCGCCGGCATCAAGCTGCGCAACGATGCCGTGCACAGCATGCTCGATGGCCGCCGCCTGCTGGTGATGCATGGCGACGAATTCGATAGTGTGGTGCGATACGCCAAGTTCCTCGCCTTGCTGGGGGACTGGGCCTACACCGCCGCCCTGGTGGTGAACCGCTGGTTCAACGCGGCCCGCCGGCGGCTGGGCTATCCGTACTGGTCGCTATCGGCCTGGGCCAAGCGGCAGGTCAAGGAAGCGGTCAAGGCGATCGACCGGTTTGAAACCGCTTTGGCCGGCGAGGCTCGGAGGCGCGGGTTCGATGGCGTGGTGTGCGGTCATATCCACCAGGCCGAAATGCGCCAGGTCAACGGGGTGCTGTATCTCAACGATGGCGACTGGGTGGAGAGCTGCACCGCGCTGGTCGAACACCATGATGGCAGGCTGGAACTGCTCGACTGGGCGGCGATGAACCGGCTGTCGTTCTTCGCCCCGCGCGGCCACTTGGCGGCCCAAACTGCCTGACGCCGGTCAGGCCGTGCCGGACTATCGCGCCCGCCTGCTTTCGGTCGGTCCGCTGCCGGCACGCATCCTGATCGTGTCGGATGCGTGGGAACCGCAAGTCAACGGCGTGGTGCGCACGCTGCAAACCGTCTGCCGCGAACTGCGCGCGCTCGGCCATACCGTCGAAGTGGTTGGCCCGGACCGCTTTCTTACCCTGCCGCTCCCGACCTACCCGGACATCCGGCTGTCGTTATTCCCGCGTCGCCGGCTCGGCCGCATTATCGAGGCGTTCGCGCCGGACGCGCTGCATATCGCCACCGAGGGGCCGCTGGGCCTGTCGGCGCGAAAATGGGCCCGCCGCCGCGGCTGCGCCTTTACCACCGCCTTCCACACCCGCTTTGCGGAATATGTGCACGCCCGCATTGGGCTTCCGCCATCATTGCTCTACGGGTTTCTGCGCCGTTTTCATGGCGCTGGGCAAGGCATCATGGTGGCGACCGCCAGCCTGCGCGACGAACTGGCCGCACGCGGCTTTCGCAATCTACGGCCTTGGTCGCGCGGGGTCGATCTTGATTTGTTCCAGCCGCTGCCGGCGGCCGAGCGGGAAGGGTGGGCTGGCTTGCCCCGACCGCATTTTTTGTACGTCGGGCGGGTGGCGGTGGAAAAGAATATCCGCGCCTTCCTCGACCTCGATCTGCCCGGCAGCAAGATCGTAGTCGGCAGCGGTCCGCAACTGGCCGAACTGCAACGGGATTATCCACAGGTACGGTTTGATGGGCCGCGCTTCGGCAGCGCCCTGGCGCGTGCCTATGGCAGTGCCGACGTGTTCGTCTTTCCTAGCCTGACCGACACGTT
>JAYTQP010000212.1:0-5048 GCA_043746675.1 Rhodospirillales bacterium
CGCCAGCCGCATCCGCGACGGCATCCGCGCCGCCGGCGGCGTGCCGATGGAATTCCCGATCCATCCGATCCAGGAGACCGGCAAGCGCCCCACGGCGGCGCTGGACCGCAACCTCGCCTATCTCAGCCTGGTCGAGGTGCTGCACGGCTATCCGCTGGATGGCGTCGTGCTGACGACCGGTTGCGACAAGACCACGCCCGCGTGCCTGATGGGGGCGGCCACCGTGAACATCCCCGCCATCGTGCTGTCCGGCGGGCCGATGCTGGATGGCTGGTGGCAGGGGCGGCTGTCCGGCTCCGGCACCATCGTCTGGGAAGGCCGCAAATTATTCGCCGAGGGCAAGATCAACTACGAGGAGTTCATGGCCATGGTGGCGTCCTCCGCGCCATCGGTCGGGCATTGCAACACCATGGGCACGGCGCTGTCGATGAATTCGCTGGCCGAGGTGTTGGGCATGTCCCTGCCCGGCTGCGCCGCCATCCCCGGCCCATACCGCGAACGCGGCCAGATGGCCTTCGCCACCGGCCAGCGCATCGTTGGCATGGTGCATGAAAACCTGCGCCCGTCGGACATCATGACCAAAGCGGCGTTCGAAAACGCCGTGGCCGCCGCCGCCGCCCTGGGTGCGAGTTCCAACTGCCCGATCCACATGGTGGCGATCGCCCGCCACATGGGGGTGGAACACACGCTGGACGACTGGCAACGCATCGGGCCGGACGTGCCGCTGCTGGTGGATTGCCAGCCGGCCGGGCGTTTCCTCGGTGAAATGTTCCACCGCGGCGGCGGCGTGCCGGCGGTGCTGAAAGAACTGCTGGCCGCCGGCAAGATCGATGGCAGCGCCATGACCGTGAGCGGCAAAACCATTGCCGCCAACATCGCCGCCACCCCGGACGGCGACCGCGAAGTGATCCGCGCTTACGCCAAGCCGATGAAAGACCATGCCGGCTACGTCGTATTGTCCGGCAATATGTTCGACAGCGCGGTGATCAAGGTCAGCGTGATCGACGATGATTTCCGCGCCCGCTATCTGTCCAACCCCGCCCATCCCAACGTGTTCGAGGGCAAGGCCATCATTTTCGAAGGCCCGGAAGACTACCATGACCGCATCGAGGACCCCAACCTCGGCGTCGAAGACCAGTCCATCCTGATCATCCGCAACTGCGGCCCGGTCGGCTATCCCGGCGGCGCCGAAGTGGTGAACATGCAGCCGCCCGCCAGCATGCTCAAACGCGGCATTTCCGTGCTGCCAACCATGGGCGACGGGCGGCAGTCCGGCACCTCCGGGTCGCCGTCCATCCTTAATGTTTCGCCGGAAGCGGCGGTGGGCGGTGGGCTGGCGCTGCTGAAAACCGGCGACCGGATCCGGATCGATCTCAATACCAACAAGGTCGATGTCATTCTGCCCGAAGGCGAACTCGAAACCCGCCGCAAAGCCTGGACCCCGCCGGTGCTGCTGAACAAGACGCCCTGGGAAGAAATCTACCGCTCCATGGTCGGCCAGCAGGGCCAAGGCGCCTGCCTGGAACCGGCTACGTTATTTCTGAATGTGCTGGAAACCAGGGGTGAAAGCCGAGACAATCACTAAGCGTCCGTTCGAGAAGTCTGCCGGGTCGGCCCGGCGGTGCTTTTTGCGACTGGGAGCGTCGGTTCCTTGCCATGATGTCCCAGCATCATGGCGGCGGTCCCTCCTTCCCAGCCACAAAAATCCCTCGCCGGCCCTCCGCCGGCAGCCTTCTCGAACGGACACTAAACGGAAGAAAGTTTTTTGCTTCTTTTTTTCAAAAAAGAAGCGCTTCGCTCAAGCAGTCCTTTTTTGAAAAAAAGGACCAAAAAACTTTTGCAACTTCAGGATTTTTGTGGGGCGACAGATGCGGCTCAAGGGGAAAACGGCGTTTGTGACGGCGGCGGCGCAGGGGATCGGGCGAGCGACCGCGCTGGCGTTCGCGGCCGAAGGCGCCAATGTAATCGCAACCGACGTCAATGCCGCCAAACTCGGTGAAATCGCCGGGCGCGGCATCCGCACCCTGCTGCTCGACGTGCGCGACAGCGCCGCCGTGCGCGCGGCCGCCGAACCGGTCGATATCCTGTTCAACTGCGCCGGCTTCGTCCACCAGGGCAGCGTGCTGGAAGCCAACGAAGCCGAGTGGGATTTCGCCTTTGATCTGAACGTGAAATCGATGTTCCGCATGGTCTCGACTTTCCTGCCGGCGATGCTGGAAGCCGGCGGTGGAAGCATCATCAACATGGCCTCTGTCGCCAGCTCGGTAAAAGGCATCCCCGGCCGCTTCGTCTACGGTGCCTCCAAAGCCGCCGTGGTCGGGCTGACCAAATCCATCGCCGCGGACTTCACCAAACAAGGCATTCGCTGCAACTGCATCTGCCCCGGCACGGTGCAATCGCCCAGCCTCGACGACCGCATTGCCGCCAACGCCGCCGCCGCCGGATCGCTGGACGCCGCCCGCGCCGCCTTCGTCGCCCGCCAACCGCTCGGCCGGCTCGGCCGGCCCGATGAAATCGCCGCCCTGGCGGTCTACCTCGCCAGCGATGACGCAAAATTTGTCACCGGGCAGGCGTTGGTTATAGACGGTGGCATCTCGCTCTAATTCCGCAAAAGGATCCTGCTTATGAAACTCGTTCGTTACGGTGCCGTCGGCGCCGAAAAACCCGGCATCCTCGACAGCGACGGCACGCTGCGCGAACTCTCCGACATCGTCCAGGATATCGACGCCACCACCCTGTCCCCCGCCGGGCTGGCGAAAATCGCCGGTGTCAACCCGATGACCCTGCCCAAAGTCTACGGCAACCCGCGCATCGGCGCCTGCATCGCCCGCCCGCTCAACTTCGTCTGCATCGGCCTCAACTACGCCGACCATGCCGCCGAAACCGGCGCCACCCCGCCCGGCGAGCCGATCATCTTCCTCAAATCGCTCGGCGCCTTCCAAGGCCCGAACGACGATGTGGTGATCCCGAAAAACGCCACCAAACCGGACTGGGAAGTCGAGCTCGGCATCGTCATCGGCACCAAAGCGAAATATGTCGCCGAAGCCGATGCCATGAAACACGTTGCCGGCTACTGCGTGGTCAACGATGTCTCCGAACGCAACTTCCAAACCGAACGCTTCGGCACCTGGGATAAAGGCAAGGGCTGCGACACCTTCGGCCCGACCGGCCCCTGGATGGTCACCAAAGATGAAGTGCCAGACCCGCAAAGCCTCAACATGTGGCTCGACGTCGATGGCGTCCGGATGCAAACCGGCAGCACCAAAACGATGATCTTCAACGTCGTCCAACTGGTCAGCTACGTCAGCCACTTCATCACCCTCCACCCCGGCGATATCATCGCCACCGGAACCCCCCCAGGCGTCGGCATGGGCAAAAAGCCCGAACCAATCTGGCTCAAAGCCGGCAACGTCATGCGCCTCGGGATCGACGGGCTCGGTGTGCAGGAACAGAAGGTGTTGGCGGACTGAAGGAAGTAAGGCCAGGGCGCTGCCCTGGACCCGCAAGGGGGCCGTCGCCCCCTTGACCCTATCACTTTCAGGCAAGGGTTTCAGGCGATAGGAGAAGGGGGCCAACTGCGATGTTGCGATATCCGTGTAGGCCCCCTTCTCCTATCGCCCGACGCTTCGCTTAAGTAACGGGTCAAGGGGCGAAGGCCCCTTGCGGGTCCAGGGGCAGCGCCCCTGGCCTTCCTTGCCCATGTCCCCCAACCGCTCGGTCCTGACGCTCATTGCTGCCGGCACCGTGGTGCGGGTGGTGTTGGGGTATGTGTTGGGTCTGGGGATCGACGAGAGTTACGTGGTGGCGGCCGGGCGGGTTTTGCGACTGGGGTATTTTGATCATCCGCCGGTGGTTTGGTGGGTATCGTCCGGCTTTGCGCAGGTGGTGGGCAGTGACGCGGCTGGGGTGGTTCGGTTGCCGTTCATTGCGTTGTTTGCGGTTTCGACCTGGTTGATGTTTCGGCTGACGGCGCGGTTGTTTGGCGCGCAAGCGGGGGTTTGGGCGGCGGTGGCGTTTAATCTGTCGCCGGTGTTTGGGCTGACCTCGGGCGGGTGGGTGTTGCCGGACGGGCCGTTGATTTGCGCGCTGCTGGGCATGGCGGTTTGCCTGGAGCGCGGGTCGGGTTTGGGCTGGTGGGTTGGCGCCGGGGTGTGTGCGGGGCTGGCGCTGCTGTCGAAATATACGGCGGTGTTACCGATTGTTGGGGTGCTGGTGTTTTTGCTGACGGCGCGGCCGCGGGCGTTGGCAGGGCTGGGGCCTTGGGTGGCGGTTGCGGTGGCATTGGCGATGTTTTCGCCGGTGCTGATGTGGAATGCGGAGAATGGCTGGATCAGTTTCGCTTTTCAGGGCGGGCGGGCGGGTGCGGCGCGATGGAATTTTTGGGGACCATTGACGGCGCTGGGCGGGGAGGCGCTGTTTGTGCTGCCCTGGATTTGGCTGCCGATGATGGCGGTTTGGTTGGGCGCACTGCGGCGCGGGCCAGGGGAGTGGCGCGGGTGGTTGCTGGCGGTGTTGGCGGCAGGGCCGATTGTTTTGTTCGCGGTGGTGGCGTTGTGGTCGCCGCGGATTTTGTTCCATTGGGCGGCACCCGGGTATTTGTTTCTGTTCCCATTGCTGGGGTTTTGGCTGGCGGCGCGCTCGCCGCGCCGCGCTGCCTGGGCAACGGCGGGATTGCTGGCTTCGTTGTTATTGGTTGTGGTCGTGCAGGTGCGGTTCAACCCGTGGCCGCTGCGCAACGATCCTGGCTTGCAGGCGCTGGATTGGACGCCGTTGCGGGCGGCGCTGGCGCAGCGCGGTTTGCTGGCCCAGCCGATCGCGGCGCCGAACTGGTCCGATACCGGCAAGATAGATTACGCGCTCGGCGGGAACCCGGCAGTGCTGTGCCTGAATGCTGACGCACGGGAATATCTGTTCGCGCCCGGTCCGGTGGTTGGCGCGGACATTCTGATCGTCGCCCCCCGGCAGAATGAGGCACGGATTCGGGCGGATTACGGAGGATTGTTCGCTAGCATCGAAGCGCTGCCACCGGCGCTGGTGGATTTACCAGG
>JAYTQP010000213.1:0-2565 GCA_043746675.1 Rhodospirillales bacterium
GCCGCCGCCATGTGCGCGACTTTGGCGCCATAACTTGCATTGGCGGTGCGCACTGCGCCGAGTGCTGCCGCCAGCCCGGGAACCTCGGTGGCCGGCGCAGTTGCCGCAGTGAGCGCTGCCGCCAACCGGCCATTGGCGGCGGCAAGATCGGCGCGGGCGGCCGCACCGCCGCTTTCCGCCACGCGCTGTGCCGCTGCCACGGCGGCGCCGAGTTCATGCTGGGCCTGCATGACGGTAACGGTGAGATCGGAGGCCGCACCATAGACGCCCAGCAGGCGCAGGGTTTCGCCCAGTCCGATCAGCCCCGCCGCGCCGATCGCGCATAGCAAAGCCAGAACAATCCCGAAGCCGAGCACAATCCGGGCCGACACGCGCAGTTTAGTCACCAGCGATCTCCTGTCAGAGCACACTGGGCTGCGTGTGCTCTGACAGGGTAGTGAAGGTTCCTTGCCGAAACCCTAAACCCGCGCGGTCAGGTGGTAACGGTATCAAGGGTCCGGCCCTTATATTCCGGCACCATCAGCCAGACGCCGATCGCCATCAGCACCATGAACACCGGGATGCAGAGGAACGCATACTGGAACGATCCGGTGCTTTGCTGGATCGCCACGGTTGCGAACGGCCAGAGAATGAAGCCGACCACCCAGGCGACCGACCAGCAAAAGCCGTTGCCGGAGCCGCGGATCCGGGTTGGGAAAATCTCCGCCGTCAGCGTGTTCGACGGTCCCCAGAAGCCGAGGAAGCCGACGCTCCACAGCAGGCCGTAGATCCATAGCAGGGTGAAATCGGTGGTGTAGACCCAAAGTGTCATGAAGATCGCGCCCTCGATAAGCATCACGACGAAGGCCGGCCGGCGGCCGATCATGTCCGCCAGGATGCCTGATGCAATCAGCCCGAGCGCGCCGACCAGGCCCCAGGCAATGTAGAAGCCGCTATATTGCGCCGTCGTCCAGTGCATTTCCTTGAACAGATATAGCGGCATCCAGCCGCCGACGGTGCCGAAGATGCTGGTGCTGCAACAGGCGACGAAAGTTGCCACCATCGTGTTGCGCCACATGTCGGGCGCGAATAGCTGCAAATAGGAGAATTTTTTCGCCTTAAGATTCCAGGCGGCATCTTCGGCGTTCAGCCGCTCGCCCTTGGCCAGGGTTTCCCTGATCCGGCGCTTGCGGTCCTGGGTGCGCACCCAGTACGGCGATTCCGGGCAGGTGCCGCGCACGTAGATCGCCAGCAGGGAGATCACCACCGGCACTGTCATGCCCCAGCGCCAGCCATAATTGGCAATCACGTAGGCGGAAATAACCCCGGCGAGCGAGGCGCCGAGACACCAGGTGCCACGGTTGATCGACAGCACCCGCCCGCGCAGGCGCGCCGGCCAGGTTTCTGCCACCAGCATCGAGCCGAGCGCCCATTCGCCGCTGAGCGCAAAATTGAGGAAACAGCGGGCGATGATGAAGGTCACCCAGGTCGGCGCCCAGGCGGCGACCGGCATGAAGAACGAGAACAATGCGATGTTGATCGCAAGCAGGCTGCGGCGGCCGACGATGTCGGCGAGCCAGGGCCAGAAATAAATGCCGACCACGCTGGCCAGCAACGCGATCTGCCCGCCGGACCGCAGCTCGGGCACGCCGACGTTGAAATCGACCATGAACAACGGCGCGGCGAGCGCGAAAATCACCCCGTCCATGCCATCGAAACCCCAGCCGAGGCCGTTGGCGATGGCGATGTGCCAGTGCGTTTTGGTAACCACCGTGTCCTGCGCGGCGTTACGGTAATTGGCACGTTCGTTGTGAAGGCGTTCCAGCGGGCCCATTGGGCGGCCGCTTGGATCGGCGCCCATCGCGTCGATGCCCATCCGTTCGGCGGTGGTGCTGCTCATTGACGGTTCATCCCAGGTTGTTTTTCGATCGACACGCTGCTCGTTGGCAGCGTTGGCATCTTGCCTGGATATTTTCGTCTGTTGCAAGAAAGATCGTGGCCGGCGGATCAGGCGCTGGCGGTGAAATCCTGCGCTGCGACGCGGGCGAGCACATGGCGCAGATCGGCCGCGGCATCGGCGCCGAACTGTGCATCGAAACGTGCCTGGGCGGCCTGCCATAGCGGCATGCAGGCCTGATAGCGGGCGCTGCCGGCGGGGGTGAGGCGGAGAATGCGCTGGCGGCGGTCGGTGCCGGGCCCGATCTGCACCAGCCCGGCCTGCTGCAAGGGCCGCAGATTATGCCCCAGCGTGGCGCGGTCCATCACCAGATGCGCGGCCAGCACGCCCTGGCTGACCGGTTGCAGACGGCGCAGCAGGGCGAGCAAGGAAAACTGGGTGGTGAGCAGCCCGCTCGGGGCCAGCGCATGGTCGTAGAACTGGGTTACCCGTCGTGTCGCCTGGCGGAGCGCGAGGCAGTTGCACGGTGCTTGGATGGGGTTGCTAAAAGAGGGCATATGCCCACATACTCGGGTACGCGGTCCGGCCGCAATTGTTTTCGGGAGTTTGCCCATGCTCGCCATTCCGCTTTCGCGCATGCTATCGGCCCGTGGCATTCATTACGGCTGGGTGATGGTGGCGCTGACCTT
>JAYTQP010000214.1:0-1598 GCA_043746675.1 Rhodospirillales bacterium
CGGCAGACAGGTCGTATCGGTCACGCCGTTCTTCATCAGCACCATCGCGAACAGGCCCGAACGGCCAGCCCGGCTCGCAATCATCAGCGATTGCGCCCCGACGCCATCGATCATCGAAGCGACGATGCTCACATCCTCCCCCGGCGGCCAGGGTGCGATTTGCACGCCCTTTTCCCGAGCCTTACGGATCGCTCGGTCGACCGCCGCACGTTCGGCGTGCGGCAGCCAGTTGCGCACCGCGATGATGCGGCGCAGCGACACGGGTGCCATGGTTTCGGGCACGGCGCTTTGCTCCAGCGCCGCGGCGGCCGCCTGCCTTACCATCGGCGCTGGGTCCAGCAGCATCGGCGGCACCGCCGCTCGCGCCATTGGGTTTGGCGACAGCGCGAGTTCGTGGGCGATATATGCGCGCATCTCGGGCGGTGCGGCCGCGGTGACCTCCATCAAAGCTTCGTTAAACTCGAAGGGGTCGGCGACCTCCGTCGCCATCTTCTCGATCAGATCGCGCATCATACCCGGCAGCATCGCCGGCGCGACGTCGGGCGCGATGGACGCACCGGCCACCGCGAAGGCCTCGGCCAACGCCGGCGAGACGGGCAGCCGCGCCTGGCCGAATGTGGTGGGAAGGAAAGACCAATCCTCCATTTTCAAAGACTTGCCGTCCGCGAGCGCCACGATTTGCTTCTCGAAGGCCCGCACCAGGTCGGTCGCCCAGTCCCACCCGCGTTCCACTTGGTACCGGACGAACTCCAACTGGAGCACCATCAGCGACTGGACCGTGGGTATCAGCAACGCATCGCGCCGTTTCGCGGCGCAGGCAGAGACATACAGGTCGACCAAAAGGGCGAGGCTGTCCGGATGCTCCTCCAACCATGCCATGTCGGCATCGGCCGGTTCGAACCGTTCGGTCTTGCCCAGTTTCGCGGCGGTGCGGCTGGCGATGCTTCGGACCCGGTCCGCCGCACCCACGGGCAAAGTCCGGCGCGCCGGCTCCCCCTGCCCGGTCAGCAAACCCACGAGGGCCTCACCCGACATCGAACCGAAAGGATCGCCGAAATCCTCGCCGTCCGTCAGCTCGTTCAGCCACGTCCGGGCAAGCTTGAAGGCCTTGCCGGCATCGCCCTGGAACATCGTCACATCGGCCGGGGCTGGGCGCTCGTTATCGATGTCATAGGCGACCACAACCGCGGCGGTAAAGTCGGCATTCCCCAGCATGACCGCGAAGACATTGTCCGCCGGCGTTGGAATAAGCACGATGGTGCCGCCGTCGCTCATGTCGTAGCTGTCCAGCGGATCCGGCGTCAGTTGTTTCGCCGCCCGGCGGCGTGCCGCTCGGGTTTGGGTGGCTTTGTAGGCCGCCATTCCCTCTGGTTCGAGCAAAAAATCGCCTACAATATCGCGCGCGAGCTCGACCAGCGCGTCGTCGAGTTGCCGCCGAGACTGTTGGGAGGCTCGCGTGCGCCTGGCCATGGCATGTTCCATCGTTCGGAAGCGGCCGCGACTCGGCCGCGAGGCAGTCTAGCAAATGGCGGCGGCGCGCTCTATTCCGCCTGCCCCGCCAGCAGCGCCCGCAACTCCGGTATCCCGAACCCCTTTTC
>JAYTQP010000215.1:0-8010 GCA_043746675.1 Rhodospirillales bacterium
CGGCGCCAACACGATCAGCGTGGGCAACGGCAATAATTACGTGCAGGCGAATGGCGGCGATAATCTGGTGACCGCCGGCACCGGGGTATCCGGCATTCAGCTCGGCAATGGCCGCAACACGCTGCACACCGGCGCCGGCAGCGATACCATCATCCTGGGCGACGGCGCCAACACTGTCGATCTTGGCAGCGGCATGGATTTCCTGCGCGTCGGCAACGGCAACAACGTCATATCGGGCATTTCCGGCAACAAGATCGTCGAGCTGCACGGCATCGGTACCAGCAATGTCAGCCTCGGCGGCGGCAATAATCTGCTTTACGGCTTCGGCAGCGGCACCATCGCGCTCGGCGACGGCAACAACGTGGTGGCGATGACCGACGGCAGCCAGACCATCACCGCCGGCAACGGCACCAATGCGGTAACGCTCTACAGCGTCAGCAAATACGGCACGATAACCTTGGGCAACGGTCGCAACACCGTGATCACCGGCGGCGGTGGCGCCAGCATCGCGCTCGGCAATGGCAACAACTACGTGGAAGCGCAGGGCGGCAACAATATCATCACTGTTGGCAGCGGCAGCAACGTGGTGAAGGGCGACAGCGGCAACGACGTGTTCAATGTGGTGCACGGCTTCGTGCACGGCTTCGGCCCGACCGATATCTTCAACCTCGGTGCCGGCGGCGGGGCGGCCTATGGCGGCTGGGGTGCCAACAGCATCAATATCAGCGCCGGCCAATGGTTCGTCGCGGCGGCCACCGGGGCGGACCGGATCGCGCTGACCGGCGCGGCCGGCTTTGCCGACGTGCAGAGTTTCGACGTTAGTCGGGACATGCTGGTGCTCAGCAACGCCGCCTTCGGGCTGGGCGTGAACGGGCTGACCGGCATTATCACCCAGGCCGCCGGCACGCTGCTGTCCACCGCCACAGATGGCAGTTTTTCCAGCCCCGGCGCGCTGCTGTCCTACAATGCGGTGAACGGCTATGTCGGCTTCCGCGCCAACGCATCATCTGGCGTGAGCGTGGTGGCAGTGCTGGAAAATCACCCTGGCAGCATCGCCGGGCTGTTGCTGGTGGGCGCCTAACCCGCGTGATCGGTCATGCCGCGATTACCGCGCGGGCGCGAAAATCATCGATTTCGGCCTGGCTATACCCGGCTTCGAGCAGAATCTCGGCGCTGTGCTGGCCGATTTGCGGGAACTGGCGCGGGGTGGTTTTCACTTCGCCGTCCAACAGGATCGGGCTGTCCACCGTCAGCCCGGGTCGGTCGGCGAAGGGGCGGATGACGCCGATCAGATGCGCCTGCGGATCGATAGCGGCTTCTTCGGTGGTGCCGACGATGCCGAAGGTGAGACCGGCGGCATCGAGCACGGCCCGCCAGTCCGCCAAGGTGCGGGTAAGGAAAATCGGCTCCAGCATATCGAACAGCGCGCGCGCATTGGCCCGGCGCGGCGGCTGGGTGGCAAAGCGCGGGTCGCGGCCGAGGTCCGGGCGATCGAGCGCCACCAGCAGCCCCGGCCATTGCCGTTCTTCCGCCAGCATGGCGAGCGTGAGCCAGCGGCCGTCCTGGGTTTGATACATCGCTGAAAGCGCGTTGGCGCTGTCCTCCCGCTTGGGCCGTTTGGGCAACGCGGCACCGAGCAGCGCCGCTTGCAGCATATAGCCGTTGGCCCACAGCCCGGTCGCCAGCAACGATGCGGAAACCTTGCCGCCAAGGCCGGTTTTCTCCCGCCGATACAGCGCCGAAACGATTCCGCCAAACAGCGCCAATGCGGTCGGGTGGTCGCCCATCCCGGCGACCGAGCGGGCGGGCATGGCGTCCGCGTCCACCCGCACCAGATCCATCAGGCCGGAGCGCGCCCAGTACGCGGTAGCGTCGAACCCGGTTTTGCCCGCCTCCGGGCCGGTTTCGCCGTAGGCCGACAGGCCGGCATAGATCAGCCGCGAATTGAGCGATTGCAGATCGTTCCAGGTGAGTTTCAAGCGTTCCCGCACGCCGAGCGGATAGTTGGTCAGGAAGACGTCGGCCTGCGCGATCAGCCGGTGCAGGATGGCCTGGCCGTCCGCGGATTTCAGGTCCAGCGCCAGGCTGCGCTTGTTGCGGCTGGTGAGGATGGAGGCGAAGTCCTCGGCGCAGTCCGGCCCGCCCGGCAGGCGGCCGAGCCAGCGGTAGCTATCGCCTTCGCCGGGTGGCTCGATCTTGATCACGTCGGCGCCGAAGTCCGACAGGATGGTGGCGGCCGCCGGCCCAGCGATAAAACTCGCGCAATCCAGCACCTTCAAACCGGCGAACAGCCCCGCATTTTCAGCTTCCATCGGGCTGTTTCCCTTCAATGCCAGAGCGGATCGAGCGGCGCGCCGCCCGCCAGCACGGCGGCGATATTATCCAGCGCCCGGTAGCCCATTGCATTGCGCGTATCCACCGTGGCGCTCGCCATATGCGGGGTCAGAAACACGTTCGGCAGGTCCTTGAAGCGCAGGTCGAAGTCCGGCTCGGCCTTGAACACATCCAGCCCGGCGGCGAACAAACGCCCGCTGGCGAGGCTGGCGAGCAGCGCGTCCTCATCCACCAGCGCGCCGCGGGCAGTGTTGACGAAGACGGCGCCGGGTTTCATCTGCGCGAAGGTTTCCGCATTCATGATGCCCGTGGTGGCAGGCCCGGCGGGCGCATGCAGGCTCAGAATATCGGCTTGCGCCAGGAACGCCCGGAGGTCTGGCACATAGTCGGCGCCGGCTTCGAGATCGGGCGGCAGGCGGCGGGAATTATGGTAGACAATGCGCATGCCGAACCCGCGCGCACGTTGGGCAACGGCGCGACCGATGCGGCCCATGCCGAGAATGCCGAGGGTTTTGCCCCACATGCGCACGCCCATCATTTCGCCCATGCCATAGCCGACGCGCCAGCCACTGCGCATGATCGCGGCGTATTCGGTGCCGCGGCGGCAGGCATTTAGAATTAACATGATGGCCAGATCGGCGGTGCATTCGGTGACCACATCGGGCGTGTTGGCGGCCGGCAGGCCGCGCGCCTTGCAGGCGGCGATATCGAGATGGTCGGTGCCGACGCTGTAGGTGGCCAGCACTTTCACGTGATCGGGGATGGCGGCGATGTGTTCGGCGCCGTAGCGAACGTGCGATGTGATCAGCAGCGCATCGGCCTTATGGGCGTGCAAGGCGGCGATCACGTCGTCCGCGCTCATTTCGCGGCCTTCGTACGGGCAATCATAGTCCTGGTGGATGCGTGTGACCACATCGGGCGCAATCTGGCGGCTGACGATCAGGCGTGGCTTGGTCATGATGTTCCCCCCGGAGCGCGGATTTATGCCGCAATCCGGCCGCCCTTGCCAGGGTAAGCGGGGCGCGGTTGACTGCGGGCAGAATCAGAAACGGAAGAAATATGGCTTTCGCACGCTTGGCCGTCGATATTGGCGGCACCTTTACCGATCTGGCGCTGGAACATCCAGGCGGGCGCACCACCATCAAGGTGCTCACCACGCCCTCGGCGCCGGAACAGGGGGTGATGATCGGGGTGCGACAAATCCTCGCCGCCGCCGGGCTGCAACCGGCCGACATCGCCATCCTGATCCACGGCACCACCTTGGCCACCAATGCGATCATCGAGCGCAAGGGCGCGCGGACCGCGCTGCTGACCACCGAGGGGTTTCGCGACGTGCTGGCGATGGGCAATGAAAGCCGCTACGACCAGTATGACCTGAATATCGTGCTCCCCGAGCCGTTGGTGCCGCGCTATTTGCGGCTGCCGGTGGCGGAACGGCTGGACAATGAGGGGACGGTGCTGCGCCCGCTCGATGAGGCGGCGGTTCGGGCCTGGGCGCCATTGTTGCGGCGGGAGCAGGTGGAGAGCATCGCGGTCGGGTTTCTGCACAGCTTCGTCAATCCGGTGCATGAACGCCGAGCGCGCGATATTCTGGCGGCGGAACTGCCGGATGTGCCAGTCACGCTGTCGTCCGACGTGTCGCCGGAAATGCGGGAATGGGAACGGTTTTCCACCGCGTCGGCCAATGCTTACGTGCAGCCGTTGATGGCGCGCTATCTCACCCGGCTGGCGAGCGAACTGGCGGCCATGGGCCTGCATGCGCCGGTGTTCCTGATGCTGTCCGGCGGCGGGCTGACCACGATTGAAACCGCCTGCCGTTTCCCGATCAGGCTGGTGGAAAGCGGGCCGGCCGGCGGGGCGATCTTCTCGGCGGACATCGCGCGCGAATGCGGGGTGGCGAAAGTGCTGTCGTTCGACATGGGCGGCACGACGGCCAAAATCTGCCTGATCGACGATTTCCAGCCGCAGACGGCGCGCACCTTCGAGGTTGCGCGGGTTGGGCGGTTTCGCAAAGGATCGGGGCTGCCGCTGCGCATTCCGGTGATCGAGATGGTGGAAATCGGCGCCGGCGGCGGCAGCATCGCGCAGGTCGATAGTCTCGGCCGCATCGGGGTGGGGCCAGAAAGCGCCGGGGCCGATCCGGGGCCGGCCTGCTATGGGCGTGGCGGCGCACGGCCGACAGTGACCGACGCCAACCTTGCGCTCGGGCGCTACGATGCGGCGCGCTTCGCCGGCGGCAACATGCCCTTGCAGCCGGCGCCGGCGCTGGCGGCGCTGGGTGCCGAGGTCGGCGACAAACTCGGGCTGACGCCGGAGATGGCCGGGCTTGGCGTGATCGAAATGGTCGATGAAAGCATGGCCAACGCGGCGCGGGTGCATGCGATCGAGTCCGGAAAATCCTATGGCGGGCGCTGCATGATTGCGTTCGGCGGCGGCGGACCGGTGCATGCCTGCCGGGTGGCGGAGAAAATCGGCATCGGCCGTATTCTGGTGCCGTCCGGCGCCGGGGTTGGCTCGGCGATCGGGTTTCTGCGCGCGCCGGTGGGGTACGAGGTGGTGCGCAGCCTGTATCAGCGCTTCCGCAGTTTTGACCTCGCGGCGGTGAACGCGGTGCTGGCGGAAATGGAAGCCGAAGCGCAAACGGTGGTGGCGCAAGGTTCGTTCGGCGCACCGACAACGCAAACCCGCATCGCCTATATGCGCTATGTCGGCCAGGGCCATGAAATCGCCGTGCCGCTGCCGGCGCGGACCTTGACGCCGGACGATGTGGCGGCCATTCGGGCCGAATACGATGTGCAGTACAGCAAATTCTTCGACCGACCGGTGCCGGGCTCCGACGTCGAGATCATGAGCTATGCGGTGGTGGTGGCGACAGTGCCAGAACGCATACGAGCCGAATTGGCGGAAACCATAACGTCTCGCCCGCATCCAATTCGGCATCGCGCGGTGCGCGACACCGCCACCGGCGAGGTTGCGGACTGGGCGATCTACGACCGTACCGCGCTGGCGCCGGGCGCGATGCTGCATGGGCCGGCGATTATCGCCGAGGACGAGACATCCACCCTGGTCGGGCCGGGCTGGTCGGCTTCCATCAACGGGCTGGGCTATATCGAAATGACGCGGGGGACGGTCTGATGCCGACGGCGAAGAACGCTCTGGCGGAAATCCAGCGCCAGATCATGTGGAACCGGCTGATCGCCGTGGTCGAAGAACAGGCGCAGGTGATGATCCGCACCGCGTTTTCCACCACCGTGCGGGAAGCCGGGGATTTGTCGGCCGGGATTTTTGATCTGCAAGGCCGCATGCTGGCGCAGGCGGTTACCGGCACCCCCGGCCACGTCAATTCGATGATGGAATCGGTCAGCCATTTCATGGCGAAATTCCCGACCGCGACGATGCGGCCGGGCGATCATTTCATCACCAACGACCCCTGGTTGGGCACTGGGCATTTGCACGATCTGACCGTGGTAACGCCGGCATTTCGCGGCGGCAAAATCGTCGGGCTGTTCGCCAACACCGCCCACGTGATCGACATCGGCGGCCTCGGCATGGGGCCGGAAGGCCGCTCGGTGTTCGAGGAAGGGCTGTATATTCCGATTGTGAAATGCTTCGATCAGGGGGCGGCGAACGAAACCTTTTTCGACTTCATCCGCTGGGGCAGCCGGTTGCCGGTGGAACTGGAAGGCGATATTTATTCGCTGTGCGCCTGCAACGATGCCGGGGCGCGGCGGCTGGTGGAAATGATGGACGAGTTCGCGCTCGACAGTCTCGACCCGCTGGCGGACTTCATTTTCGAGGCGTCATTGCGCGCCACCATCGCCGAAATCGGCAAGCTCGGCCGGGGGGTTTACAGCAACGAGATCTATTCCGACGGCTATGAGGCGCCGGTGCGGCTGGCGGCGGAAATGACCGTTATGGACGACGCGATCGAGGTGGATTTCACCGGCACATCAGGCCTGTCGCAGCGCGGTATCAACGTGCCGGCGGCCTATACGCGGGCGTACGCCTGTTTCGGCATCAAGGTGGTGGTGGCGCCGGAAATTCCCAACAACTGGGCGTCGCTGGCGCCATTCCGGATGAAAATCCCGGAAGGCACCATTCTGAATGCGCCGCGGCCGTATCCCGTCAGCGTGCGGCACGTGATCGGGCATTTGCTGCCCGATCTGATGATGGGCTGCCTGCATCAGACCGTGCCGGGTCGGGTGACGGCGGAAGGCGCGTCCTGCCTGTGGAACCCGCCCTTGCGCGGCGGTGGCGCGGTGTCCGGCCAGGCGACCGGCAACCGGAAGGTGATCGGCGATTTCGAAGTGATTACCTTCAATTCCGGCGGCACCGGGGCACGGCCGGGGCTGGATGGGCTGGACGCGACGGCGTTTCCGTCCGGCGTGCGCACGATGCCGGTGGAGGCGACCGAGAACGTCGCCCCGATCGTGATCTGGCGCAAGGAATTGCGGCCGGGGTCCGGTGGGGCCGGGCGAACGCGCGGCGGCATTGGCCAGATCATGGAAATCGCCGGCAAGGGCGATCTTGAATTTGCGGTCAACGCCACCTTCGACCGCATCGCCAATGCGCCGAAGGGACGGGAAGGCGGGCTCGCCGGCGCGGCGGGGGTGGTGGCGCTGAAATCTGGCCCGACCCTGCGCACCAAGGGTTTCCAGGTGATCCCGGATGGCGATCGGCTGCTGCTGCAAATGCCCGGCGGCGGCGGCATGGGCCACCCGCACGACCGCGCCCCGGCGCTGGTCGCCGCTGACGTGCGCAACGGGCTGGTTTCGGTGGCCGATGCCTATAATCTCTACAAGGTCGCGGTTTCCGCCGATGGCGTGCTGGATGCAGCCGCCACCGCAACCTTGCGGAAATGACGACGCGGAGCGCCTTATGAGTCTCGAAAACGCCTACGATGTGCTGGTGATCGGCGGCGGCAATGCGGCGTTATGTGCGGCGATCGCGGCACGCCGCCGCGGCGCCAGCGTGCTGGTGCTGGAAGCGGCGCCGAAATTCTATCGCGGCGGCAACACGCGGCACACCCGCAACATGCGCTGCGCCCATGATGCCGCGACCGAAACTCTGTCCGGCCCTTATGCCGAGGAAGAGTTCTGGACCGATCTGCTGTACGTGACCGGCGGGCAGACCGACGAGGAACTGGCGCGGATGATGATCCACCAGTCCAAGGATATGCTGCATTGGATCGTGCAGCAGGGGGTGCGGTTTCAGCCCTCGCTGGGCGGCACGTTGAGCCTGGGGCGGACCAATTCCTTCTTCCTCGGCGGCGGGCGGTCGATGCTGAATGCGCTCTATATCACCGCCGCTTCCCTCGGCGTGGATGTTGAGTACGACGCCGAAGTTGTCGATCTGGACATCGAGGACGGGTTTTTCCAGGCGGCCTCGGTGAAGCGCGGGGACCGGCTGCACCGGGTCGCGGCGCGCGCGCTGGTGGCGGCGTCCGGCGGGTTCGAGGCGAATATTGCCTGGATGAAGGAAGCCTGGGGGGAAGCGGCGGAGAATTTCCTGGTCCGTGGCACGCCCTACAACAAAGGCACGGTGCTGAAAGCGCTGTTGAACAAGGGCGTGCAGGCGATCGGCGATCCGTCCCAGTCCCATGCCGTCGCCATCGACGCGCGGGCGCCGAAATTCGATGGCGGGATTATCACAAGGCTGGACTGTGTGGTGTTCGGC
>JAYTQP010000216.1:0-3567 GCA_043746675.1 Rhodospirillales bacterium
ACGGCGAGCGAATTGGCGCGCGAAGCCGGGGTGATGCCGCCAACCGCCAGCGGACATCTGGCACAATTGCTAGATGGCGGCCTGCTTTCGGTCGAACGGCAGGGCCGGCACCGCTATTACCGGCTCGCCAGCACCGAAGTGGCCGAGGCGATCGAGGCGCTGATGGAAGTGGCCGACAGTCTCGGCCGCCGGCGGGTGAACGTCGGGCCACGCGATGCCGAACTGCGCACCGCACGGGTGTGCTACGACCATCTCGCCGGCGCGCGCGGCGTGGCGCTGTTCGGGCGGCTCTGTGCCTGCCGGATGATCGCGCTGGACGGCAGCGGCATCGCGGTAACGCCGGCCGGCGACAGCGGTTTCAACGATTTCGGCATCGACATTGCATTGCTGCGCCGGGCGCGGCGGCCGATTTGCCGAAGCTGCCTCGATTGGAGCGAACGCACGCCGCATCTGGCCGGCGCTCTCGGCGCACGGTTGTTGGAACGATTTTTCGAGCTCGGCTGGGCGCAGCGTGTTGGCGGCACTCGCGTGGTCCGCTTCAGCCGCGCTGGCGAGGCCGCTTTCGAGAAAGCCTTTCTCACATAAGGCAGCGCCGGCAAATAAGTGCGTCAGCACGCCGGCGAAGCTGCCGCCTAAAGCAAAGGCTTAGGGCCTGTCCAATGAACCTGTCCGATTCGCTAACTTTTCGTCAGGCCCGAAGATCGGCATTCGCCTCGATCAGCAGGCGCAAGCCTTCGAGCAACTGCGCCGGCGTCGGCGGACAGCCGCGAATGACCAGATCGACCGGCACACTGCTGTCGACGCCGCCGGCAATCGCATAGCTGCCCTTGAAGACGCCGCCATCGACCGCGCAATCGCCCACCGCGACTACGAATTTCGGGTCTGCCGTGGCGTGATAGGTGCGCTGCAGCGCGTCCTGCATGTTGCGGGTGATCGGGCCGGTGACCAGCAGCACGTCGGCGTGGCGCGGGCTGGCGACAAAATGCAGGCCGAAACGTTCCAGATCGTAGACGATGCTGTTCAGCATCTGGATTTCCAGTTCACAGCCGTTGCAGCTACCGGCATCGACCATGCGGATGGCAAGGCTGCGGCCCAGGCGGCGCTGCGCGGCCGCGGCCAGCCGGTCGGCAAGCTTCTGCGTATCGGCGTCGGAAAGCACCTCGGCCGGCAGGGTGCGCGGCCCGTGCCGCAGATTGCGAAGAACGGTGCGCCAGACCATTACAAATCCACCCCGGAATAGGAACAGTTGAAGGATTTGTTGCACAACGGGAAATCGGCGACGATATTGCCGTGGACAGCGCCTTCCAGCAGCGGCCATTGCAGCCAGCTTGGGTCGCGCATGAACACCGCGGCGATTTGGCCGCCGTCTAGCCGCAGCCAGTGCCAGATGTCGCCGCGAAAACCCTCGGCCCAGCCGATTCCTTCGCCGCTGGCCAGCGGCAGCGGCGTGGTGAGCGGGCCTTCCGGCAGATCGGTCAGCAGATGGCGCAGCAGGACAATGCTTTCGGTGATTTCCGCCATCCGAAGGCGGAAGCGGGCATCGACATCGCCGCTGGCCAAGGTCGGCACGTTCACGTCGTGGTAAGGCGGATAGCCCGGGGTTCGGCGCAGATCGAGGGTGCTGCCGGCTGCGCGGCCGACAACGCCACCGGGGGCGAAGGCGGCGGCCAGATCGTGGCGAACGATGCCGGTGGTGACCATGCGATCGACCAGGCTGGAGACGTCGTCGTAGACGCGCAGCAATTGCGGCAATTCGGCTTCGATGGCGGCCAGGGCGCGCAAAATACCGGGTATGGTGGCAACCGCGAGGTCGCCGGCGACGCCGCCGGGGATGACGCAATCCATCATCAGCCGATGGCCGAAAGTGGCGGCCGATGCTTGCAGAATGGCTTCGCGATGGAAGAGGAACCGGCTTGGCAGAAAGGCAAAAGCGGCATCGTTGGCGATCCCACCGCAGTCGCCGAGATGGTTGGCGATACGTTCCAGTTCCGCCATTGCGCCGCGCAGGGCGAGCGCCCGAAGCGGGGCTTCGAGGGCGCCAGCGGCTTCGGCGGCGCGGGCGAAGGCGATGCTGTGGGCGACGGTGCTGTCGCCAGACAGCCGGGCGGCGAAACGGGCGGCGGCGCGCGGTGATTTGCCGCGCATCAGCCCGAGCGTGCCTTTGTGCAGATAGCCCAGGCGGATTTCCAGGCGGACAATGGTTTCGCCCTGGGCGGTAAAGCGAAAATGACCGGGCTCGATGATGCCGGCGTGCACCGGGCCGACTGGAATCTGATGCAGGTCTTCGCCGATCGAGGGCAGGAAGACCGGTGGCGCGGGCGCGGTCAGGCTGAGCACGGCGTGCGGCGACATCGGTGCGTGCTGATCCCATTTGCCGTGATCCAGCCAGGGACGCTGGTCGGTACCGCCTTCGGCCACGTGGCCCCAGAGGTCGTGGATCATGCGTTCGAACCATGCCGCGGCCGGGCGGGCGGGGGACAAGGCCAGGTAGCCGGTCGCTTCCACCTGGACCGAAGCGGGAATGAAGTCGCCGCCGATGCTGTCGTGAAACAGGATGTGAACCTGCTGCGTGTCAGCCCACATCGCCCGCAGGTGCAGGCTGGGTTCGGCATGCAAGGCCACCCGCAGCGCGCCCCAGGCATCCGGCGTCAGCACGTGGCGCGGCCAGGGGTTGCAGGGCGCGGTCGGTGCGGCGCGAAGAATGGCGGAGGCCGTCATGTCACAGGCTCCCCGCCAACGCGGAAAACCAGGCCAGCACGAAGCCGGGCATCGCCAGGCCGAGGATCAGCACCAGCGCCAAGTGCAGCCAGGCGGGCAGCAGATCGATCAGCGCCGGCGCCGGACCGCGGTTCGGCGAGGGCGTGCCGAGGCAGAGCGTGATAAGCCGGCGCATCAGGGCCCAGAACCCGACCACCAGGCCGACCCCGAGCGGGATCGCCAGCCAGGGAACGGTCCTGATCGTGGCGGCAACGATCAGGAATTCCGAACTGAACAGCCCGAACGGCGGCAGCCCGGAGACGGCGACGATGGCGGCAGCCAGGGTCAGCCCGAGCGCGCGGTGGCTGTCGATCAGACCGGTAATATCGGTGAAACGCTGCCCGCCCTTCAACTGGCTGGCACGCCCGACACAGTGGAAGATCGCCGCCTTGGCCAGTGTATGCAGGGTTAGATGCAGCATTCCGGCAAACATCGCCGCCGGGCCGCCAATGCCAAAGGCGAACGCGGCGACGCCGGATTGTTCGACGCTCGAAAACGCAAAAAAGCGCTTGGCGTCCCGCCGCCGCCACAGGCTGAAGGCGGCCAGCAACAGTGACAGCAGGCCAAGCCCGATCATCGGCGGACCGGGGGCGAGGGCGGCGTCGTTGGCGGCCATCAGGCCGCGTACCCGCAGCAAAACCGCCAGTGCGACGTTGAGAATGGAGCCGGACAGGACCGCCGATACCGGGGTGGGTCCCTCGGCATGGGCGTCCGGCATCCAGGCATGCAGCGGCGCCAGCGCCGCCTTGGTGCCATAGCCGATCAGCAGAAACACGAACGCCAAATTCAACAGCGGGGCCTTGAAGCTGG
>JAYTQP010000217.1:0-2434 GCA_043746675.1 Rhodospirillales bacterium
AAGCTGCAGTAGTGGCAGACGTCTCGGCATAGCTTTGTCAGTGGTATAAAGACTTTGCGGGAGTAAGACAGAGTGCGACCATGGCCCAGGTCGCGCGACGCGGCGGCGGCGGCCTGCAAGGCCGGCAGATCAGCCCCGGCGATGAAATCCAGCGCGGCTTGATAGGGGGCGGTCATGGTCGTCTCCGCAGGCTGTGGCTAAAGTCGTCAGACTATGGTGGGGTGATACGCGACGATACGCAATGCACTGGCCCGCGTTGCCCGCGTGACGCGCGGCCAGGAATAGGGGGAACGCATGCAATACGGGTTCAACGCGCCGATGGCCGGGCCATTCTCCGAACCGGGGGCGCTGGTTCCGCTGGTCGTCGGCGCCGAGGCGATGGGCTGGGACTACGCCACGTTTTCCGACCATGTGGTAATCCCCAATGAAATCCTGGCCAATTACCCCTATTCTGAAAGCGGCGAATTTCCCGGCGGCGCCGCCGGGCCGCGCCATGAACAACTGACCGCGGTTGCCTTCATCGCCGCCAAAACCAGCCGGCTGCGGCTGGTGCTGTCGGTGATGGTGGTGCCGCACCGCCCGGCGCTGCTGACCGCGAAAATCCTGGCAACGATCGACGCGCTGTCCGGCGGGCGCCTGACCGTGGGCATCGGCGCGGGGTGGATGAAGGAGGAGTTCGAGGCCGTGCAGGCGCCAGACTTCGCCGCCCGGGGCGCGGTGACGGACGAATATCTCGACGCCTTCAAGCTGCTGTGGACCGAGGTCGCTCCGCGGTTCGCCGGCAAATATGTCGCCTTCGACAATATTTCCTTCGAACCGAAGCCAACCCAGCGCCCGCATCCGCCGATCTGGATCGGCGGCGAAAGCGGCCCGGCGCTGCGCCGCACCGCACGGGTGGGCGACGGCTGGTATCCGATCGGCACCAACCCGGCCTTCCCGTTCGACAGCCTGGCGCGGTACAAGGCCGGCGTGGCGAAGCTGCGCGCCATGGTGGCAAAAGCCGGCCGCGATCCGGCCAGCGTCGCACTGGCCTACCGCGTCGCCCGCTATGGCGGGCCGTCGGCACTGGCGAGCGACGGCGAACACCGGCTGATGACCGGCGATGATGCCCAGATGGCGGCCGATATCGCCGGCCTGCGCGAAGCCGGCGTTAGCAATCTCGACATCGGCTTCCCCGGCGCCAGCACCGATGCCATGCTGCAGGAAATGCAACGCTTCCGCGACAAAGTCCTGGCGCGGGCATGAAGGAAGTGGATGAAAAGTTTTTGCTTCTTTTTTCAAAAAGAAGCGCTTTCCAAGAAGTTCTTTTTTGAAAAAAAGAACCAAAAAACTTTTGCCACCTGGCTGCCGTTTTGTGGCGGCTTTGGTGGGATGCGACACATGGGGAGATTTGGGCATGAAACTTGGGATTACGCTGTCCATGGGCGGGGCGATGCCGCGCTTGAACATGGACAATGTGCTGGAGGCCGAGCGGCTTGGCTTCGACCAGGTATGGACCGGCGAAGCATATTCCACCGATGCGGTAACGCCGGTGGCCTGGGTGCTGGCGCGGACAACAAAAATCCGCGCCGGCACCGGGATCATGCAGATGAATGCGCGCACGCCGGCCTGTGCGGCGATGACGGCGATGACCTTGCAGGCGCTGTCCGGCAATCGGTTTCTGTGCGGGGTCGGGCCGTCCGGGCCGCAAGTGATCGAGGGCTGGCATGGCCAGGCGTTCGGCAAGCCGCTGGCGCGCACGAAGGAATATATCGCCATCATCCGGGCCATTCTGGCGCGCGAAAAGCCGTTGACGTTTCAGGGCGAGCATTATCAGATCCCCTATGCCGGGGCGGATGCTTCTGGGTTGGGCAAGCCGCTGCGCAGCATCGTGCATGGCGATCCTGGGCTGCCGATCTACACCGCCTCGATCATGCCGGCCGGGCTGCGGGTGGCGGGGGAAGTGGCCGACGGCACCATCCCGATCTTCATGTCGCCGGAGGGCGAGGCCTTGGTGACCAAACCCATTCTGGATGGCATGGCGAAGGCCGGGCGCGGCTCGGATCTCAGTAGTTTCAACGTTGCGCCGCACGTGAAGATCAAGGTGGGCGACCTCGATGCGTGCCGGGATGCGGTGCGGCCGGAACTGGCGCTCTACATTGGCGGCATGGGCGCGCGCGGGAAGAATTATTACAATGATTACGCCAAGCGACTGGGTTTTGGCGACGCGGCGGTGAAAATCCAGGACTTGTATCTGGACGGTAAGAAGGATGCGGCGGCAGCTTTGGTGCCGGACGCGCTGATCGACCAGATCGCGCTGGTCGGCCCGGCGGACCGGATCAAGGGTCGGCTTGAAGCCTGGAAGGATGTCGGCCGGCAGCACAAGGTGGGCACCATGGTGCTGACCGGGGCGACGCCGGAGGCGATGCGGATCGTGGCGGAGGCGATGCTTTAG
>JAYTQP010000218.1:0-1828 GCA_043746675.1 Rhodospirillales bacterium
CAAGGTCGCCAAACAGAGATAAAAGCGCATCCCCCAGGAACCTATTGCCTAGTTCGGGCAAAGCTGGACATGATGCGTTGCTGCGGACAGATCGGTCGGTGCGCGGCGCTGGAGGCATATCATGCGTCTTTCTCGCTTGCTGCTGGCTGGTCTGGTCGCTTCCGCCGCGTTGTTCGCACACAATGCGGCCCAGGCCGCCGACAAGATGCTGCGGGTGGCCCTCGAATTCGACCCCGCCGCGCTCGATCCCGCCACCGACGGCAGCTACACCAACCGGGTGGTGACGACGCTGATGTGCGACAGTTTGATCGACCTGTCGCCGGATTTGAAATTCGTGCCCGAACTGGCGACCAGTTGGGACTGGGCGCCGGATCGGCTGTCGCTGACGGTGCATTTGCGCGCTGGCGTGGTGTTCCAGGATGGCACGCACTTCGATGCCGCCGCGATGGCTGCCAATATTCAGCGCTACAAAACCGCTCGTTATTCGATCCGCAAGGCGGAGATGGCGGCGATCAGCGCCGCCGAAGTGATCGATCCGCTGACCCTGCGCATCGTGCTGTCGCGGCCCTATGCGCCGCTGCTGGCGCTGCTCTCCAATCGGCCTGGCACGCCATACTCGCCCAAGCAGTTGGCGCTCCCGGCCGATCAGATTGCCGCCCATCCGGTGTGCGCCGGCCCGTTCGCGTTCAAGGAACGGGTGGCACAGGACCACATAACGCTCGAACGCTTTCCGGGCTACTGGAACGCTGCCGCCATCAAGTTGCCTGGCGTGGTGTTCCGTACCGTGACCGATTCCAATATCCGCAAGGTCGATCTCGCCGCTGGCGGGCTCGATATCGCGCAGAAACTGGCACCGACCGATGTTGCCTCGATTTCCGCCAATCCGAAATTAAAGGTTTTCAAAGGACCATCGCTCGGCTTTGTGCCGATCGAGTTCAACGTGGCCAACGGCAAGGCGGCCGACACGCCGCTGGGGCGCGATCCGCGGGTACGGCAGGCGTTTTCCCTGGCGATCGATCGGGCCGCGCTGAACCGGGTGGCATTCGATGGTCAGTACGTGCCGTCCAATCAGATGGAGGCACCAACCAGCGCTTATTTCAACGCTGGCCATCCGGTGCCGCCACGCGATCTCGCGGCGGCCAAGAAGCTGCTTGCCGCCGCCGGGGTTAAGACGGTCGTCTTTACGTTGCGCATCGGCACCGATCCGTTGGACACGCAGGTGGCGGAAATTATCCAGGCGATGGTGAAAGATGCCGGCTTCGAGATGAAAATCGTGGCGATGGATGGTGCCGCCATGGTTGCCGCCACCAAAAATGGCGATTTCGATGCGTCGATGCTCCTATGGTCCGGCCGGCCCGACCCGGATGGCAACATGCCGATCTGGCTGACCTGTGCCGGCTTCACCAATTGGGGCAAATACTGCAACCCGAAATTCGATGCAGCGATCCTGCAGGGTGCGTCCCAGCAATCCGAAGCCGCGCGCAAGCCGTTCTACAAGGCCGCGAGCGACATCTTTTTTGCCGATCAGCCCGATGTGGTGCTTTATCACTGGTCGATGCTGTGGGGCTTGTCAGCCAAGGTTGGCGGCTTCGTCGGCCGTCCGGACGGGCTGTGGCGGCCGGAGGGGATGACCAACGCGCCGTGAGCGTCGGGCTGGGGAACCTTTCTGATGTACGACACGACTGCGTCCGTGAGTGCTACGGCGCGGCAGCATTGTCGTCCAGGTCTGAGTGTCCGTTCGAGAAGTCTGCCGGGTCGGTCCGGCGGTGCTTTTTGCGCCTGGGAGCGTCGGTTCCTTGCCATGATGTCCCAGCATCATGGCGGCGGT
>JAYTQP010000219.1:0-3346 GCA_043746675.1 Rhodospirillales bacterium
CGACCGCATCTGGGAAGGTCGCGGCCTTGGCCTGATCCGCACCTGGTATGCGAATGATTGCGTCATGCACACCGCTTTTGGCGACAGCCGGGGGGTTGACGGGGTGGTTGCGGGCACCGCCGAAACCCTGCACGCCTTCCCCGACCGGCGGCTGCTGGGGGAAGATGTGATCTTCTCCGGCGGCACCGATGGCGGCGGCTATTCGTCGCACCGGATCATCTCGACCATGCATCATCGCGGCGCCGGCAGCTTCGGTGCGCCCACTGACCGGCCAGTCGCGGCGCGCACCATCGCCGACTGCCTGATCCGCGACGGCATCATCGTCGAAGAATGGCTGGTGCGCGATCAGGCGGCGATTGCGCTGCAACTTGGCATTGACCCGGCAGACTGGGGCCGCGCGCGGGCGCAAATTCTCGCCGTCGAAGATCAGGCGCTGCCAGACCCAGCCTTGATCACCCATCAAGCAGCCTCGATCCCGGACGATGCTGGCGGACAGATGGCGCAGTTTATGCAGCGCCTGTGGAACCACGCCGATCTCGGGCAGATCCCCGCCGCCTGTGACCCGGCGATCAACCTGCATCTGCCGCGCGGCGAAATCGCGTTCGGACATGACGGGCTGGATGGCTGGGTGCTGTCCTACCTCGCCGCCTTTCCCGACGCTGCCTTTACCGTCGAAAACATCATCACCCGCACCGATCCCGACCGCCCGACCAGGGTGGCGCTGCGCTGGCGGCTCGCCGCCACCCATAGCGGCCGCGGCGCCTTCGGCGCGCCGAGCGGTGCGCGGCTGCATATTCCCGGCATCAGCCATTTCGAGCTGGTGGGCGGCAAGGTAAGCCGCGCCTTCATGCTGGTCGATGAACTGGCAATCTGGACCGCGATCGGGCTCTGCCTCGGGTAGAGCAGGCCGCTCATGCCGGCCGCTTGCACATCGCGAACGGCAGCAACATACTTCCCCGAACCCAGCGGCACGCCCGCCCTGTCTCGGAGGAAATCCCAATGGATCTGCGCTTTACCCCAGAAGAAATCGCCTGGCGCGACGAGGTTCGCAGCTTCATCGATGCCAACCTGCCGAAGGAAATCCGCGAGCGGCTGCGGCTCGGCTACGCGCCAACCAAGCAGGAAACGATCACCTGGCAGCGTGTCCTGAACAAAAAGGGCTGGGCCTGCCCAGGCTGGCCGGCGGAATTCGGCGGCGCCAACTGGACCCCGGTGCAGCGGATGATCTTTACCGAGGAAAACCAGGCCGCCCCGGCGCCGGACCTCAACGGCTTCAACATCACCATGCTCGGCCCGGTGCTGGCCCATTTCGGCACCCCCGAACAGAAAGCCTACTTCCTGCCGCGAGCCGCCAATCTCGATGATTGGTGGTGCCAGGGCTTCTCCGAACCCGGCGCCGGCTCCGACCTCGCCTCCCTCAAAACCGCGGCCAAGCGCGACGGCGATTTCTACATCGTCAACGGCCAGAAAATCTGGACCTCCACCGCCCATCACGCGGACTGGATCTTTGCCCTCGTCCGCACCGATCCGAACGCGCGCAAAAAACAGGAAGGCATCTCCTTCCTGCTGATCGACATGAAAACGCCAGGCATCACCGTCCGCCCGATCATCTCGATCGACGGCAGCCACCACCTGAACGAAGTTTTCTTCGACGACGTGAAAGTGCCCGTCCACCAGCGCATCTACGAAGAAAATCGCGGCTGGGACGTGGCGAAATATCTGCTCGGCAATGAACGCACCGGCATCGCCCGGCTCGGCAAATCGCGCGCCAACCTGGAATTCGCCGTCGATATCGCCCGCAATGTGCGCGCCGGCGGGGCGCCGCTGATCGAAGACCCTGGCTTCCGCCAGCGCGTCGCGCAGCTCGAAGTGGACATCAAGGCGCTGGAACTTACCCAGATGCGGGTGATCGCGGCCGCCAGCAAGAAATCCGACGGCAAGCCGGACCCGTTCTCATCGATCCTGAAGGTCAAAGGCACCGAGTTGCTGCAGGCCACCTCCGAACTGGTGATGGATACCGGCGGGCCGATGGCGATGCCGATCTGGGCGTCCGAACTCAATGCGCTCGGCAACGAACCGATCGCGCCGGAATGGGCAGGGTATATGGCCGCGCCCTATCTGATGCTGCGCGCCGCATCGATCTACGGCGGCACCAACGAAATCCAGCGCAACATCCTCAACAAGGCCGTGCTGCGGCTTTAGGGGCAACGCTCTGAAGTCATAGAAAGTTTTTGCTTCTTTTTTCAAAAAGAAGCGCTTCGCTTCAGGCAAGCAGTTCTTTTTTGGAAAAAAGAACCAAAAAACTTTTATGACTCTGGGGCTGTGCTGATCGTTCTTCCTTTTCCACGTAAGTAACTTTCGGACGCATCGACATGGATTTCGACCTGACCGACGATCAGAAGCTGCTGACCGATAGCGTCGGCAAACTGCTGGCGGACCGCTATAGCTTTGAAGCCCGCAAAGGCTTTCAGAAACAGCCGGACGGGTGGAGCCCCGACGTCTGGACCCAGTTCGCCGAAATGGGGCTGCTCGGGCTGCCGTTCGCGGAATCCTACGGCGGCTTCGGCGGCGGCGCGATCGACGTGATGCTTGTGATGGAGCAGTTCGGCAAAGTGCTGGTGCTGGAACCCTACCTCGCCACCGTCGTCCTCGCCGGCACCGCTCTGCGACTGGCCGGGTCGGAAGCGCAAAAATCCGCCCTCCTGCCGGAAATCGTCGGCGGCACCCTGAAAATGGCCTTCGCCCACGGCGAACAAGGCGCCCGCTACGACCTGACAGACGTGCAAACGACCGCCAAACCATCTGCCGGCGGCTGGCTGCTCGAAGGCGCCAAATCCGTCGTCCTGCACGGCGACTGCGCCGGCAAACTCGTGGTCAGCGCCCGAACCGCCGGCGGCCGCGACGATCCCGACGGGATCACGCTGTTTCTGGTCGATGCGACCGCCAACGGCGTTGGCCGGCGCGCCTATACTCTGCGCGACGGCACCCGCGCCGCCGAAATCTCCTTGGCCGCGGTGCAACTTGGTGCCGACGCCGTTCTCGGCACCGTCGGCGCCGGGCTGCCAGTGGTGCGCCGGGTGGTGGAGGCCGGCATTTCCGCCATGGCCGCCGAGGTGGTCGGCGGCATGGACAAGATGCTGGAGGTGACGCTGGAATATCTGCGCACCCGCCAGCAGTTCGGCAAGGCGATCGGCGAAAACCAGGTGTTGCAGCACAAGGCTGCCGACATGCTGATGTCGCTCGAACAGGGCCGCAGCATGGCCATGCTGGCCGCCATGATGGTCGATGAACCGAACGAGGCCGAGCGCGATCGTAACATCGCCATGGCCAAGGTCGGCGTCGGCCA
>JAYTQP010000220.1:0-9191 GCA_043746675.1 Rhodospirillales bacterium
AGCGCGCGGTGGTCAGATCATCGCCCTGACCGACGCCGCCGGCGCCGACAAGCTGCGCGGTTTCGCGGCCGACGTGGTGGTGCTGCCAACCGTCGATCCGTTCGTTGCGCCGATCCTGTACGCCATACCCGTGCAGTTGCTGGCCTATCACGTGGCGGTGCTGAAAGGCACCGATGTCGACCAGCCCCGCAACCTAGCGAAGTCGGTAACGGTCGAATAATCCCGCCACCCGTCGAATTTCGCGCTAATTTCGCGAACGAAGCGGTCAATCCGGCCGATTGCGCCTTTCTTTCGCCCGATCCCGCCCCTAACTCGATGCTATGTCCGCGCCCCGCCGCCTGCTGACCCGCCTGCGTGATCTGATGGCCAAGGGCGACCGCCGCGGGGGCGTGGCGCCGATGTCCGAACTCGTCCGCATGGTCGCGGCCGAACTGGTCAGCGAAGTCTGTTCGGTCTACGTCGCCCGGCCCGGCGACATCCTGGAACTGTTCGCCACCGAAGGCCTGCAAACCGATGCGATCGGCCACACCAGGCTGCGGGTGGGCGAAGGCATCGTCGGGCTGGTCGCGGCCACCCATGCAGCGCTGAACCTGGCCGACGCGCAGAACCATCCCGCCTTCGCCTATCGGCCGGAAACCGGGGAGGAGAAATACGCCTCCATGCTGGCGGTGCCGGTCCGGCGCGGCGGGCGCACCCTGGGCGTGCTGGCGGTGCAGAACCGCACCCCGCGGCATTTCGACGAAGATGAGGTCGAGGTGCTGGAAACCGTCGCCATGCTGCTGGCCGAGGTGCTGGCGGCGAGCGGTGCCGGTGGCGCCGAAGGCGGCATGGCGGCCACCGTGTCCCGCCGGTTCGCTGGCTCGCCGCTGGCGAGCGGGCTGGCAATCGGGCCGGTGAAGGTGCTGGGGCCGGCGCAGGCGCCCAAGCGGGTGCTGTCAGACGATCCGGCGCGCGAACATGCGCGGCTGAATGCGGCGGTGGCGACGATGCGGCAGTCGGTCGATGCGCTGATCGAAGGCGGCTTGCAGGCCACAGGCGGCGCCGAAGCCGATGCCTCGCGTGAAATCCTGGACAGTTACCGCCTGGTGGCGGCCGACAGCGGCTGGCTGAAGCGGGTGGCGGACACCATTCGCGGCGGACTTTCGGCGGAAGCGGCGGTGCATCGGGTGGCCGGCGACCTGCGCGACCGAATGCGCCGCATCGTCGATCCTTATCTGCGCGAACGGCTGGCCGACGTCGAAGACCTGATCGGGCGGCTGATGCAGGCGCTGGACGGCGAGGCCAATGCACCGAAATCCGCCCCCGGCGCCATTCTGCTAGTGCGTCGGCTGGGGCCGGCGGAATTGCTCGAATGGCACGCCGGCGGCATTGCCGGGGTGGTGATCGAGGAAGCCAGCGCGTCCGGCCATGCCGCGATTCTGGCCCGCGCCCTCGGGCTGCCGGCGCTGGCCGGCGCCGCCGGGATGCTGGAAGCGGCGCAAGACGGCGACCATGCCGTGCTGGTGGCCGAAGATGGCGATGCCGGGCAGCTTATCCTGCGGCCGGAACCGGATGTGCTGGATGTGTTCCATCGCGCGGTGGAAGCCCGCAGCGCGCGCCAGGCCGGCTACGCGGCATTGCGCGACAAGCCGTCGCAAACCCACGACGGTACCCCAGTGGAATTAAACCTTAATATTGGTCTGGCGCTGGAACTGAACCAGCTTGAGGCCACTGGTGCTGCCGGGATCGGGCTGTTTCGCACCGAGATTGCTATGCTGGCGCGCGGCGCGGTGGCCGATGTGGCCGACCAGGCGGCGGTCTATGCGCAGGTGCTGGATGCCGCCGGCGATCGGCCGGTGCTGTTCCGCACGCTTGACCTCGGCGGCGACAAACTGCTGCCGGGCACTGCCCGGCTGGAGGAAAACCCTGCGATGGGCTGGCGCAGCTTGCGGGTCGGGCTGGATCGGCCGGCGGTGCTGCGGCGGCAGTTGCGCGCCCTGCTGCTGGCCGCCGGCGGGCGGAAACTTTCGATCATGTTCCCGATGGTGGCAACGGTCGCCGAATTGCGGGCAGCGAAAGCCTTGCTGCGAACCGAAATGGCACGGGTGCGGCCACAGCCCGCCACCCTTCATGTCGGCACCATGCTGGAAGTGCCCTCGCTGCTCTGGCAGTTGCCGGAATTGCTGCGGGAGGTGGATTTCATCTCGATCGGCAGCAACGATCTGATGCAGTTCCTGTTCGCCGCCGATCGCGGCACCCCCGGCCTGTCCGGACGCTACGATTTCCTGTCGCCACCGGTGATCGATGTGTTGACCGAGGTTGCCGCGCACTGCCGGGCGGCGGGGGTGAAGTTGTCGGTCTGCGGCGAACACGCTTCCCGCCCGTTGGAGGCGATGACTCTGGTCGGGTTGGGCATCACCAGCCTGTCGATGCCCGCCGCGGGCGTGCTGCCGGTGAAGGCGCTGCTGGCGGCGCTCGATTTGCCGGCCTTCCGGGCGGTGCTCGCCGGCATCCGGCGGACATCGGCCGGGGCGGCCAGTGTGCGCGAGCCGATTGCCGCCTGGGCGCGCGAACATGGACTGGTGCAGTAGCAGGGGCTGGTACAGTAGCAGGTCACGCAAGTGTAATCCGGCGCTTGCCAGTTTTTTGCCGGCCATGGTGGCAAAGGCGCAGGTTTGGCACTAGAACGGCGGTTCTTGAACAGGTCGGCCGATCCCTGCCGGCGACCGATGGTGCAAATTTGGTCACGAAAGCCCCCCTGACGTGCTGCAGGATCGCAAGGCCAGCTTGGCGGAAGGCCGCAGAATGATGTCGAGCAGCGGCGCGGCGACCCCGCCGAACGCGACCCGCGTGGGGGCCGAACTGCGCGCGGCACGGGAAAATATCGGCTGGACGCTGCCGGCCGTGTCGGCGCATCTGCGCATCCGCCTGCCCTTCCTGGATGCCATCGAGGATGGCCGCATCGGCGATCTCCCCGGCAACGCCTATGCGCTGGGGTTCGTGCGCACTTATGCCGGCGCGCTCGGGCTGGACCCGGATGAAATCGCCCGCCGCTTCCGCGCCGAAGCTGCCGACGTGAACCGCAAAACCGAATTGAGCTTTCCTGCCCCAGTGCCGGAGCGCGGCCTGCCGGCAGGTGCCATGATGCTGCTCGGCCTGGTGCTGGCGGTGGGCGCCTATGCGATGTGGTACCGCGCCTCTGGCGACGGCCAGGCGCCCGAACCGGTGCGCGCCATGCCGGAACGGCTGGCCGCCCTGGTGTCGCCGCCGCCTGCGCCGCAAGTGGAAGCCCCGGTAGTTACTACCCCGGAACCCCCTGCCACGCCGCCCCCCGTCGTGGCCGTCTTAGCGCCGCCCGCACCGGTTTCGCCAAGCGCCGCCGCTGCGGCAGTGCCGCAAGCCCCGCCGGCGGACGCCGCCCCGCCGCTGCCGGATGGCACGCGGCTGGTCCTGCGCGCCAAGGCGGATGCCTGGATGCAGGTGCGCGACCGGCAGGGCAACGTGCTGCTGAACCGGGTGCTGCGCGCTGGCGAAACCTGGCCGGCGCCGCCGAAAATTGCTCTGCTGCTCACCACCGGCAATGCCGGCGGGACGGAAATCCTGGTGGACGGCCAGGCGACCGCGGCCCTTGGCGCGGACGGCGCGGTGCGACGCGATCTGTTGCTCGACGTCGATCAGGCGAAAGACGGCAAGCTGGCGCCGCCGCCGGTGCCCGCCGTGGTGAAGCCGGCCGTTAAAACCCCGTAGGCTCCGGCTACGCCTTCTTCTCCCAGCCCTTTTCGGTCTGCTGCCAATAGGCGAGCGTGTGGCCGGCGTCTTTTGCCTTGCGCCAGCGGGCCCGCGCGGCGGCGACGGCACCCTCGTCCTGGCCATCGAATAGATCGAATACCCGGGTAAAGGCGTCGAGGTGGCGGCTGTCGGCGCCGTCGATCAGAAACAGAAAGCCGGCGCCGTTGGGCGCGGCAGCGTCTTCGCTGGTCAGCCAGATCGGCTGCAGATCGGGGTTGCCGGATCGCGCCGTGCCATGCGGCAGCCAATCCGGCTTGGCGGCGAGCCACAAAGCAGTGTCGAGCGCCGCCACCCGTTCGTCCGAGCCGCACAGCAGCATCGCCCGCTGCCCGGCAGCAAGGGTCCGGCCGAGCAGCACCGGCAACGCCTGATCGGCGCCGGTCCGGGTCAGATGGTAGAAGCCGATTTCCGCCATCGCGGACTAACGCTCGAAATTATCGGCCACCATCCGGTCGAGCAGGCGCACACCATAGCCGGTCGCGCCCTTCGGCACCGTCGGCTGGTCGCTATAGGCCCAGGCGGTGCCGGCGATATCCATGTGCGCCCAGGTCTTGCCGTTGACGAAGCGTTGGATGAAGGCGGCGGCGGTAATCGCCCCGCCCGGACGGCCACCGACGTTCTTCATGTCGGCGATATCGGATTTGATCTGCCGGTCGTAGCTTTCATCCAGCGGCATCCGCCAGGCGCGCTCGCCGCTGGCCTTGCCAGCGCCATGGATCTGCCCGGCCAGCGCATCGTCATTGGCAAAAAATCCAGCATATTCGTGCCCGAGGGCGACGATCATCGCGCCGGTCAGCGTCGCCAGATCGATCATGAAGCGCGGATCGAATTTCTGCTGGCAGTACCAAAGCACATCGGCCAGCACCAGGCGGCCTTCGGCGTCGGTGTTGATCACCTCGATGGTCTGGCCGGAATAGGATTTCACCACGTCGCCGGGCCGCTGGGCGGTGCCGGACGGCATGTTTTCTACCAGCCCGACCAGCCCGACCGCATCAACCGTGGCGCGACGGCCAGCGAGGGATGCCATCAGCCCGATCACCGCCGCCGCTCCGGCCATGTCGAATTTCATGTCCTCCATGCCGCCGGCCGGCTTGATCGAAATGCCGCCAGTATCGAAGGTCACGCCCTTGCCGATGAAGGCCAGCGGCTTGGCCTTGCCGCGGCCGCTGGTGCCATCCCATTTCATCACCACCATGCGCGGCTCGGCCGCACTGCCCTGCGCCACGCCCATCAGCGAGCCGAAGCCAAGCTTCAGCATCTCGCGCGGGCCGAGCACTTCAACCTTCAGGCCGAGCGCGGTCAGCTTCTTGCAGCGTTCCGCCATTTCGACCGGATGCAGCACGTTCGGCGGCTCATTGACCAGATCGCGCGCCAGGAACACCCCCTCGGCGATCGCCTTGCCGGATACCCAGGCCGATTTGGCCTTCGCCAGTTCATCGGTCAGCACGCTGAGCTTGGCGAGCTTCGGCTTGTCCTCGGCGTTTTCCTTGGTCCGGTAGCGATCGAACCGATAGCGCCGCAAGCAGGCGCCAAGGGCCGCGGATGCCGCCAGCGCGCCGGGGAGCCCGCAGGCGGCCAGCGCGGCATTGCTTTCCCGCCCCAAAGTGGCCGCTGCCGTCCCGGCGGCGTTCTCGACGATGCTGCTTTCCAGCCCGGCGGCCTTTCCCAGCCCGACCGCCACCACCCGGGTCAGCCCGGCGCCGGGCGCCAGAATTGTGGCGGACTGGCCCTTCTTGCCGGTGAATTCCGCCACCGCCAGTGCCCGCGAAATCGCCCCATCGGTTGCCGCATCGGCTGCGGCCAGAATGGCACGGGTCGGGCTGTCGGCGTCCTCGGCGATCAGCAGCGCGAGCGCGCCGGATTTCGGCAGCGTGGACTTGGCGAAAACGATGTCGAGCATCACAAGCTCCAGGTTCATTGGCGGTTTCGGCGCTAATGGTAGCAGGCTTTGCCGTCCACGATGCAAGCCGTTAGAACTGCGGCATGACCGATCACGATCTGCTCGCTTTGGCCACCACGCTAGCGGCCACCGCCGGCGAAAAAATTCTCGAAGTGCGCGCCCGAGGCTTCGCCACTACCAGCAAAGCCGATCACAGCCCGGTAACGGAGGCGGATCACGCGGCGGAACGCATCATCGCCGCCGGGCTGCGCGCGGTCACGCCAGGAATCCCGGTGGTCGCCGAAGAAGAAATCGCCGCCGGCCGGGTGGCGGAACATGCCGACAGCTTCTGGCTGGTCGACCCGATCGACGGCACCCGCGAATTCGCCGCCGGCCGCGATGATTTCGCCGTCTGCATCGGGCTGGTGCGCAACGGCATTCCGGTGCTCGGCGTGATCGGGCAACCCGCGACCGGTGCAATTTTTTCCGGCCTGGTCGGGATCGGTGCCTGGCGCCGGGACGCCAACGGCGAGCGGCCGATTTCGGCGCGGGTGCGGCCGGATGCGGGAATCGCGGTGGTCGCCTCACGCCATTACGCCAACGACACCAAACTCGCCGCCTACCTCGCCGGCTTCAACATCGCCGGGGTGAAGAACATGGGTTCGGCGCTGAAATTCACCCTGCTGGCGCAAGGCGAGGCCGATCTGTATCCGCGCTTCGGCCGCACCATGGAGTGGGATACCGCCGCCGCCCAGGCCGTGCTGGAAGCCGCTGGCGGCGCAGTGCTGAACTACGAAACCATGCAGCCATTGCGCTACGGCAAGCCCGGCTGGGAAAATCCACATTTCGTCTGCCACGGGCACGGATGGTAGCGCGCCGGCTGGCAGCGGACGCCGCCGGAATTGCGGATGCCGCCGCGTTGCTGCAGGCCGGCAGGCTGGTCGCCTTCGGCACCGAAACCGTCTACGGCCTCGGCGCCGACGCCACCAACGCGCAGGCCGTTGCCGGCATCTTCGCCGCCAAAGGCCGGCCGCATTTCAATCCGTTGATCTGCCACTACCCCACTGCGGACGCAGCGTTCCAGGACGTTATCCCCAACGCGATCGCCCTTAAGCTCGCCGCAGCCTGCTGGCCCGGGCCGTTAACCCTGGTGCTGCCACGGCGCCCAAGCACCAAGATAGCGTTGCTCACCGGCGCGGGCCTCGACAGCCTCGCCATCCGCGTTCCCGCCAACCCGACGGCCCATGCCCTGCTGGCCGCGGTCGGTCGGCCAATCGCCGCACCCTCCGCCAACCGCTCCGGCCATGTCAGCCCCACCTCCGCCGCCGACGTGCTGACCGAACTCGGCAACCGCATCGACGCCATCCTGGACAGCGGTCCGAGCACGGTCGGGCTGGAATCGACTGTGCTCGACCTTTGCGGCGTGCCGACCTTGCTGCGCCCTGGTGGCGTTACCGAAGAAACCCTGGTTGCTTTGATTGGTCCGCTCGGAACGAGTACTGGCGAAATTCGTGCGCCGGGCATGCTCGCGTCGCATTACGCGCCCGACGCGGCACTGCGGCTCAACGCCCGGTCCGTCCAATGCACCGAAGCCCTGCTGGCGTTCGGGCCGGCGCTGCCGGGGGCCGCGATCACCATCCAACTCAGCGCCAGCGCCGATCCGGTCGAAGCCGCGACCCATTTGTTCGCCGCCCTGCGCAGCCTCGATGGCGTGGTCCGCGCACAAAACTTAAGTGGCATCGCCGCCATGCCGATCCCGACTGCGGGGCTTGGTGCGGCGATCAATGACCGTTTGCAGCGGGCGGCGGCGCCGCGGATTTAGCGGATCAGCCCCGCCAGCGGGCTGGACGGATCGGCGCCCATGCGGCGGGGCATGCGGCCGGCGCGATAGGCCAGGCGGCCGGCTTCGACCGCGGCTTTCATCGCCTGCGCCATCAGGATCGGGTTGGTAGCGTGAGCGATGGCGGAATTCATCAGCACCGCGGTGCAACCAAGTTCCATCCCGATGGCGGCATCCGACGCGGTGCCGACCCCGGCATCGACCAGCAGCGGCACCTTGGCCTGCTCGATCATCATCGACAGCATGGCCGGGTTCTGGATGCCGAGGCCGGAGCCGATCGGGGCACCGAGCGGCATGATGGCAACGCAGCCCATGTCCTCCAGCCGCTTGGCCGCCAGCGGATCGTCGGCGCAATAGACCATCACGTCGAACCCGTCCTTGATCAGCGCCTCGGCGGCTTCCATGGTCGCCGGCATGTCCGGGTAGAGATGCGGCGGCGGGCCGAGCACTTCGAGCTTGACCAGGTTCCAGCCACCGGCCTCCCGCGCCAGCCGCAGGGTGCGGATGGCATCGCGGGCGGTGTGGCAGCCGGCGGTGTTGGGCAGATAGGTGTATTTCTTCGGATCGACGAAATCCTGCAACATCGGCTGGCCGCTGTCGGCGATGTTCACCCGCCGCACCGCGACGGTGACGATTTCGGCGCCGCTGGCTTCGATCGCGGCGGCGGTTTCCGGCAGATCCTTGTATTTGCCGGTGCCCACGATCAGCCGGGACTGGAAGCTGCGCCCGGCGACGGTCCAGCGATCCTGGGTTTCGCTGTCAGCCTGGTCCATCTCAGCCGCCTCCTATGAAATGCACGATCTCCAGCATGTCGCCGAAGGCGAGGTAGGTTTCGGCGTAGGCGGCGCGGCGGACGATTTCCTCATTGCGCTCGACCGCGACCTTGCGGATATCCAGCCCGAGCTCGGCCAGCAAGGCGGCGACCGTCAGCGGTCCCGGCCGTTGTTGCGGCGTGCCGTTGATGCTCAGGTCCAGCATGGTTTGTGCGGCGGCGTGCATCGCGACACTATGGCAACCGCCCCGGCAGGGAACAAGCGCGGCTGCGCGCATTGAAGCGATGCGGCGGGACGTGCTAGGCCCCCCTAATGCCCGCAACGCCGCTCATCGCCGTGCTGAACGGCCCGAACATGAACATGCTCGGCCTGCGCCAGCCGCATTTATACGGCAGTGCCACGCTGGACGACGTGGAGCAGCTATGCGCCGAAACGGCGGCGGCGCTCGGCCTGGGGATCGATTTCCGCCAGACCAATGGCGAGGGCGAACTGATCGGCTGGGTGCAGGAATGCCGCATCCGCTGCGCCGGCATCGTGATCAACCCGGCCGGCTATACCACCACCTCGATCGCGCTGATGGATGCGCTGCTGGCCAGTGAATTGCCGGTTATCGAGGTGCATGTAACCAATATCCATAAGCGCGAAGAATTTCGCCACCACTCCTATGTCTCGAAAATTGCCGTCGGCGTGATCGCGGGCCTGGGTATCACCGGCTATGCGCTGGCCTTGCGCGCGATGGCCGAAATTCTGGAGGATCAGGCATGAGCGCCCAACCGTTTGACGCTGCCGCCGTGCGCGCCTTGGCCGATATCCTGGTCGATACCGGGCTGACCGAAATCGAAGTCGAACACAAGGATGGCCGCATCCGGGTGGCGCGTGCGCACGCCCCGACGGCGGTAATGCACAGCGTCGCCGCGCCGATGGCGGCGGC
>JAYTQP010000221.1:0-1795 GCA_043746675.1 Rhodospirillales bacterium
ACCGGCTGCGCAAAGAAAGAACGGTTCTAAAACACACCAATCCGGATCAGCGGCATCGCTTCCCTAGGAGCCTGTCCGAGTATTCACTTTTGCAACGAAACTTGAAGTATTCTTACGCCATTGTGCTCTCAGGCGAACCAAAAGACTCCGGAGACATGTTCAGGCGACTGATTATTGCGCATGGGCGATTCCGGTCCGATTACTCGGACAGGCTCCTAGAGCATGATCGCCTCTGATAGACGAAGCGCTCGCGCTCTAGGTATTTGTTTTGTCGCGCGATTCACGCTTTCTGGTATGTCAACCTCAAGCGATCACGCTCTAAGCTGCGACGGCGATGAAGGGCTGGCGGGTAATTTTCGAAACGTCCAACCCCTCGATCCGGATCAGCGTCGTATTGCGATCCCGGCGCGGTGAATGAAGGATGCCGGGTTCGTAGGCGTACGCCATGCCGGGGGTTAGCGTGTAGTCGCGGATTTTTTTCACCGTGCCGGGCGTGCTCGCGTTGCCGGGGCTGACCAGTTCCCAGTCGGTCATGATGGTTTCGCCGGTCGCCTGGCCGTAGATCGCCCAGGTCGGGCCATGATCGTGCGGCGGGCTGCCCTTGGCGCCCTGGTAGGAATGCGCCAGCACGCAGAAGCCGTACTCGGGGTCCTGGTAGAGGATCTTGCGTTCCGGGCCGTTCGGGTCGACGTAACGCTGCACGAAGGCGGGGTCTTTCAGCGCGTCCTGCAGCAGGTTGCAGATCTTGGTGCGCGCGGCCGGGCCGGCGTCGGCGGCAATGAAGTCGTGGCATTGTTTGCCGAACTGCTCGATGGTCATGCCCATGGCGACTGGCTCCCGGTTGGATGGCGTTGCAGCATCATAGGGCTGGCCGGAGTGTGCGTCGAGGGTTGGGGCGGCATGGCTCTGGCGTTGCGCGGGTGGGAGCGATGAAGCTTCCACGGCTGCGTCGCCAACGCGTGCGCGCCTTGCTATACGCGTCCTATCCGAGCTGGGAGTGGCCGATGGACCCGATCAAGCAGCCAAAGCGCTACGCCGATCTCGCCGACCCGCAGGCGCGGCCGCGTTATACCGGCATTTCGACGTTTTTCCGGGCGCCGTTCGCCGAAAACCTGGCCGAGGTCGATATTGGCCTCATCGGTGTGCCGTTTGACGGCGGCGTAACCAATCGGTCTGGCGCGCGGCATGGCCCGCGGGCGGTGCGCGACCAGTCCAGCCTGCTGCGGCGGATCAACGGGGCCACCGGCATCGCGCCGTTCGCGGCCCTGCGGGTGCGCGACCTCGGCGATGCCTGGATCGAGGCACCATACGAACTGGAAGGTGCGCTGAAGGAGATCGAGGCGTTCTACCGCAGCATCGTCGCGGCCAAGGTGGTGCCGGTTTCGGTCGGAGGCGACCATTCCATTTCGCTACCGATCCTGCGCGCGGTGGCGGCGACGCGGCCGGTTGGGATGATCCATATCGATGCCCATTGCGATACCGGCGACGACTATCTCGGTTCCCGCTTTCACCATGGCGCACCGTTTCGCCGCGCCGTTGAAGAAGGGCTGCTGGACCCGCACCGGGTTATCCAGATCGGCATTCGCGGCACCGTGAACGATCCGGACATGTGGGGTTTCAGCCAAAGCAGCGGTATGCGGGTGCTGCCGATGGACGAATTCCACGATCGCGGCTGGGCCTACGCGCTGGCGGAGGCGCGCCGGGTTGCGGGCGATGGTCCGACCTACCTGAGCTACGATATCGACAGTCTGGATCCGGTGCATGCGCCAGGCACCGGAACCCCGGAAGCCGGTGG
>JAYTQP010000222.1:0-2686 GCA_043746675.1 Rhodospirillales bacterium
GTCATGATCCGGTCCAGCCTGCGGTCGAGGTCGGCGCGATACTGGGCCAGCCACCATACTGGGCCAGCGTTGTGTCGCGCAAGTCGGCCCGGCGCCGGCCGATGGCGATGGCGATGGCGCGCGTGCCGCAGCAGGCGCAGCGGCGCAGCGAACGCCCGGTCACCGCAGTCGATGGCGAACTGCGCGTCGGGCAGCAGGTGGACCAGGCAACGTCTGCCAGTCGTCGGCATGGCCGCACTGGCTGCCCAGCGCGTCCGAGACCCAGACGCCGGGGCGGACGGTCCCGAACACCCGCTCCCACCAGGTCTTGCCCACGACCCGCACCGAGGTCTCGTCGCGGCACACCACCCGGCTTGCGGTGACGGCGGCCTGGATGGGCGCGGGTAACATCGGGCCTGATCGGCGGCGGGGTGGAGGAATTGTCGGGGCCTTTGGGCGGGCGGATCAAATCGGCGAGGCGGGCTTCCAGTTCGGCGATCCGGGCAAAGGCCAATTCCAACTGCGCCACCATTGGCCATAGCTTCAGGATCAGCGCGTCCTTTTGCGCTTCGGACATCCCAGCAAGGTCAGATGCGGTGCCCACCCAGACCTTGAATCCAACCGCCCGTGACCGCGTAAAGGCCTATTTGCAACCGTGCGCCAAGCAGGCTTTCAAAGGGAGGCGTTCTACGCTGGGTGAGCAATTGCGGCCCAAGGGATATCAGAATGCTCGGACTTTAGCGCCTCAGGTAAATGTCGGATCGCCTCGCCGAGGATTTCATAGGCGCGCATGACCGCAAATCGGGTCTTCTCGTCAGCGAGATATGCGTCCAGCGTCATGCCGTCGCTAAAACTGATAATCGATCGGCAGGCGGCCACCATGTCGGCAAGGAAGTCGCGAAAGTCGCGCGTGGCGGTCAAATCGCAATCGCCTCGGCGCGCGCGCGCGTCAATAAGTGGAATAGGTCGATCGAACTCCACCAGCACATCAAGATCGCTATCGGCCGATACATCGTTGCGGCTACGTGATCCGAACAGGGCAAGCGCCCTGTTCGGCCATTGTCGCCGCAAACCCGGCAGCGCGGCGCGCAAAAGCTGCGCAATGTCCGATGATCGGTTCACCGCACGACAATATCACAAATCAGCGGCCGCGCCGGCGCTTATTTCGCCGCCGCCACACAAGCCCGCATCACGTCCGCCCCGACCAGATTCCAGGTGGTGATGCCGCCGACCATGATCACCTGCACCAAGCCCTCGGCAAGTTCCGGGACCGTCAGCCCGTGTTTCATCGAGGCCAGCGCGTGGTTTTTCGCGCCGGCGGCGTTGCCGGCAAGCACATCGAGCAGCGTGAACACCAGTTCCTTGGTTTTCATGTCCAGCGCGCCGCCATCTTCCTTGCCGCGCATCAGGCCGTTGCGCATCAGCCCGTAGCCGGCAAACGCGGACGGCGCGTGTTCGTGCAGCAGGCGGAACTGGTCCGGCACGCGGCCGAACGTCGCCATAAAACTATCCAGCCCGGCCTGTGCCGCCTTGTCCGTCACATCATCGCTCATTGCGTAATCCACTCGGGAACCGGCAGGTTCTTGCTGCGCAGGAATTCCGGGTTGAACAATTTGCTCTGATAGCGGCTGCCGCCATCGCACAAGATCGTCACAATCGTGTGCCCCGGCCCCATCCGCCGCGCAATCCGCGCCGCCGCGGCGACGTTGATGCCCGATGAGGTGCCGACCGAAAGCCCTTCATGGATCAGCAGATCATAGATGATCGGTAGCGCCTCGGCGTCCGCAATGCGTTCGGCGTCATCGATCGGCGCGCCTGCCAGATTGCCGGGCACCCGGCCCTGGCCGATGCCCTCGGTCACCGAACTGCCGGCAACGGCCAGATCGTTGGACTTCACCCAGCCATACAGCCCGCTGCCATCCGGGTCCGCCAGCACGATCTGGATGTTCGGGTCACGCGCCTTCAACGCCATCGCCACCCCGGCCAAGGTGCCGCCAGAGCCGCAGGCGCAGGTGAAGGCGTCAAGCTTGCCGCCGGTCTGGTTCCAGATTTCCGGCCCGGTGGTCAGGCGATGCCCCTCCCGATTGGCGAGATTGTCGAACTGGTTGGCCCAGACCGCGCCCAGTTCGGTCGCCAGCCGCTGCGACACATGCACGTAATTACCCGGATCGCGGTACGGCTTGGCCGGCACCAACCGCAGATCGGCGCCGATCATGCGCAGAAAGGCGATTTTCTCCGCCGACTGCGTGTCCGGCATCACGATCACGCTGCGATAGCCCAGCGCATTGCCCACCAGGGTGATCCCGATCCCGGTATTGCCCGCCGTGCCCTCCACGATGGTGCCGCCCGGCTGCAAGCTGCCGTCGGCCTCCGCCGCGCGAATGATGGCCAGCCCGGCGCGATCCTTCACCGAGCCGCCCGGGTTCATGAACTCCGCTTTGCCGAGAATAGTGCAGCCGGTTGCCTCCGACAGAAGATGCAGCCGGATCAGCGGCGTGTTGCCAATCGCCCCCAGCATGCCAACCGCCGCCGGTTGCGCCCGGGCCGGGTCGTTATCGAGCGTCATCATCGTTCCATTCCCCCGTTGCTGCCCACGCCGTGGCGTGCGAACCATGCACCATCTTACCGGGAGACGCATCATGGTCGAGAACATAGCGCCCGCCGAAACCTGGCAGGCCCTGCAAACCAACCCGCACGCCCAACTGGT
>JAYTQP010000223.1:0-2713 GCA_043746675.1 Rhodospirillales bacterium
CGCCGCACGGCGTCGCCTGGCTGATGGGACCGCACCGCAACCTTGTGGCCCGCCATCACGCGGCCCACCGTTACCACATTGTCACCGAGCGACACGCCGGGCAACAACGACGACCTGGCAATGACAACCGTATCGTCAGCATGCAGGCGGATCACGACCGGCGGGTTCATGGGTATTCTCCTGAAGGGGAAGGCAAGGAAGGCCAGGGGCGCTGCCCCTGGACCCCGCAAGGGAGCAGAGGCTCCCTTGACCCTATGACTTAAGCGAAGCATCGGGCCATCGAAGCAGGGGGCCAACGCGGAGGTTGCAACACCGGTGTAGGCCCCCTGCTTCGATGACCCGAACCCTTGCCTAAAGTGATGGGGTCAAGGGGACCTCTGTCCCCTTGCGGGTCCAGGGCAGCGCCCTGGCCTTCCTATCCTACTCTTCAGGCGATGCCCTTTGAGTCTTTCCGCGTCGCGGCCACCTGCATTTTGGCGTATGTTGCCATCAGCCCGCTGTCGTTGGCGAGGGTGGTCAGGCGGAAGCCGCGGGCGATGCATTTGGCGGCGTCGGTGGCGCCGGAGGTATGGATGCCGGCGTAGATGCCGCGTTTGCCGCATTCCTTGAGGATTTTGTCGTAGATTTTTAGGATTTCCGGCTCGTCGCGGTCCAGTTTGGGGACCATGCCGTAGGACAGGCCGAGGTCGGAGGGGCCGATATAGACGCCGGCGATGCCTTCGACGTCGAGGATGGCTTCGAGGTTTTTGATCGCGGTTTTGGTTTCGATCATCGGGATGCAGAGGGTTTCGGCGTTCGCGGTGGTTTGGTAGCTGGTGGCTTCGCCGTACATGCCAGCACGGATCGGGCCGTTGCTGCGGCTGCCCAAGGGGGGGTATTTGCAGTATCGCACGAAGGCTTCGGCTTCTTTCTTGGTGTTGATCATCGGGCAGATCACGCCCATGGCACCGCCGTCGAGCACTTTGCCGATGATGCCGGGTTCGTTCCAGGGCACCCGGACCATCGGGGTGACCGGGTGGGCCTGCATAGCCTGGAAGCATTGCACCATGGACTGGTAGTCCTGCACGCCGTGCTGCATATCGACGGTGACCGCATCGAAGCCGCATTGGGCCATCACTTCGGCCGAGAAGCCGGACGGGATGGCGAGCCAGCCATTGACGACGGCCTTGCCGGAGGCCCAGATTTTCGCAACTTTTGTTGGCATGAGACCGGTTTCCTTCCCAAATTCAGAGTCTGGACGCTAGGCGCGGACGGAGGGCGGGTCAATTCGCACGAGGACCGAGATGCCCAGGATTTGCGCCGGCCCGATCATCGACGTGCACCATCATCTTCAGGGCATCAAGCTTGGGCTGCATGGTTAACCGTGCTGGTAGAAGGCAGGCGGCGCTGTTTCACGACAATGCGGCGCGCCTCTATTGGTTCTGACCGTTGCATGGGTTGTGCGACCGGGACGAAGCTGGCTAGCTTCCGGCAAAAGAATGCCAAGGATCGCCAGGATGCAATCGCCACCCCCCGCATCGCCACCCCCCGCATCGCCACCCTTGTTCGCCGGCCTGAAGGTCATCGACCTCGCCACTTATATCGCCGCGCCGACGGCGGCGACGGTGCTGGCCGATTTCGGCGCCGATGTGATCAAGATCGAAGCGCCGGGGGAGGGCGATCCCTGGCGCGGCGCTTACACCCGCACCACCGTTGAGCCGACCCCGCATAATTTTCCGTATCTGGTCGATAACCGCAACAAGCGCGCGATGGTGATCGATCTGAAAACCGACGCCGGGCGGGACATTCTGGAGCGGCTGGTTGGGCAGGCGGATGTGTTCATCACCAATTTGCCGCTGCCGGTGCGCGCCCGGCTGCGGGTTGGCTATGATGATTTCGCATCGAAATACCCGCGACTGATCTATGGTTCGTTCACTGCTTATGGCGAACATGGCGAGGAAAGCGGCAAGACCGGCTTCGATCTTACCGCTTACTGGGGCCGATCGGGGCTGATGGACCAGGTGCGTTCGGATCGTTTGGTGCCGCCGGCGCATTCGGTGGCGGGGCTGGGCGACCATCCCAGCGGGATGGCGTTCTACGCTGGCATCGTTACTGCCTTGTTCCGCCGCGAACGCACCGGGCAGGGGGGCGAGGTGCGGGCATCGCTGCTTGGCAACGGCATGTGGGCCAATAGTTTTTCCATCCAGGCCAGCCTGGTCGGCGCCAGCCTGCCGCCGCGCCCGCCGCGCGAGCAGGCGGTGCGCGCGCTCGGCAACACTTATCGCACCGCGGACAGCCGATGGTTCATGCTGGCGCTCACCAGCGAGGTGCGGCAGTGGCCGGCTTTGGTCGGCGCGCTCGGCCAGCCGGAACTGCTCACCGATCCGCGCTTTGTCGGGGTGGAGGATCGGCGCGCCAATGCGCATGCGCTGGTGGCGATCTTCGACGTTGCCTTCGCGCGGAAAACCCTGGTGGAATGGCGCGGCTTGCTGGATGCGGCCGGGCTGACATTCGGCATCGTCGGCACCTATGATGAAGCCGCCAATGACGCCCAGGCGCTGGCGGCCGGCATTCTGCGCCCGATCGCTGGCACCGATCTGCTGACGGTGGATAGCCCCTTCACCCTGACCGGGACCGACAAGGTGCCGATCACGGTGGCAGCCGGGCAGGGCGAACATACCAGCATCATCTTGCAGGAAGCCGGCTATAGCGATGAAGAAATCGCCGGTCTGCG
>JAYTQP010000224.1:0-2971 GCA_043746675.1 Rhodospirillales bacterium
TCGGGGTAGCGTTCATCGAGATATTCGCCGATCGCGGTGCTGTCGGCCAGCGTGATCTGGTCGTCGATGAAAACCGGAATGCGGCGCAGCGGGCTGAGCCGGGCGAATGCTTCGTCGCCCTGAAACGGCACGATCGGGTCGCAACGCCAGGCGAGGCCCTTGATCTCGCAGATCGCCATCACTTTGCGGACGTAAGGTGAGATCGGGCCGCCGATAATGGTTGCCGGGGGCGGCTCGGCGCGGTTGCGGGTCTGCTGCTTGCGGCGGCGTAAATTCGCACGCAGCGCCTCGGCTTCGCGGGCGCGACGTTCGGCCAGCGCCGCGGCGGCGCGCTCGGTCAGTTTGGGGCCGGTCATCTTTGCATCCCTACAGCCACGTGATACTGAAGCGACGAGGTATCGGCCTGCAAGGTGCTGCAGTCGCCACCACCGCGTCGCGCGGTCACGCCGCCGGCACTGCCACGGCGCCGCCTATCCAGGCCCCGCGCATTGATCGTCGCGCCAGCGCGACAGGGCTGGGTCGCCGTTGGCGTATAGTTCGAGCCTTGTCGAAGCCGAAGCCCTTGCGCAGCGCCGGCATGGCCGCTAGTTAGCCCACCGTTGCTGTTGTAGCTCAGTGGTAGAGCACTCCCTTGGTAAGGGAGAGGTCCAGGGTTCGAGTCCCTGCAACAGCACCAGTTTTTCCAACGCCGATGCGCCTTTTGATCGCGCGCCGACCATCGGGAAATCTCTGGCTGAGATCATCAGCACGAAGGGGTTGGCCCCTCGCCGGAACGTATCCACGCGCCGGACAATCTGGGCGACCTGCGACCGCGCGAGATTTTCGCCCTCTGGGACCGGATGGGCCCCGTCTAACCGCGTCAGAACCCCTCGCGCGCCAGGTCCATAGCGAAATAGGTCAGGATCAGGTCTGCGCCCGCCCGCTTGATGCTGCCGATGGTTTCCCGCATCACCCGCGCCTCATCGATCGCGCCGGCCATGGCGGCGAACTTGATCATCGCGTATTCGCCGCTGACCTGGTAGGCGGCGAGCGGCAGCAGGCTTTGCTGGCGCACCTGATGCAGCACATCCAGATATGGCAATGCCGGCTTGACCATGAGGATGTCGGCGCCCTCGGCTTCGTCGGCCATCGACTCGCGCAGCGCTTCGCGCGCATTCAGCGGGTTCATCTGATAGGTTTTGCGGTCGCCCTTCAATTCGCTGCCGGCCGCTGCGCGGAACGGGCCATAGCAGGCCGAGGCAAATTTCGACGAATAGGCCATGATCGGCAGTTCATGCCGGCCATCGGCATCCAGCGCCGCGCGGATGGCGGCGATCTGGCCGTCCATCATCGCCGACGGGGCAATCATGTCGGCGCCGGCGCGAGCCGCGATCACCGCCTGCTTGGCCAGGTTTTCGATCGTATGGTCATTGTGGACGTGGCCCACACCTGTGTGATCGGGCTCGACCACGCCGCAATGGCCATGGCTGGTATATTCGCAAAAACACGTGTCCGAAATCACCACCACTTCAGGCGCCGCGTCCTTGCAGCGGCGGATCATGCGCGCCAGCAGCCCGTTCGGGTTCCAGCTATCGCTGCCATCGCTGTCCTTGTGGTGCGACACCCCGAATAGCATGACCGCGCGAATGCCTGCGCGCGCGATTTCCTTGATCGCGGCATCGAGCTTCTTTTCCGGAATGCGATGGACCCCTGGCATGCTCTCGATCGGGGCAAAATCCTCCAGCTCCTCCTCGATGAAGATCGGGTAGATCAGATCGTTCAGTCCTACCTGGGTTTCCTGCACCAGGTCGCGCAGCGCCGGACTGGCGCGCAGGCGGCGGAGGCGGGCGAATGTGGCGGTCATGGCGTGGCTTTCTCCATCCTTTCGCTGTTATGCGATCGGCGTATGATCGGGGCAACAATTTATCAGGGAGGCTGCGATGTCGGAAACCACGGTCATTCGCGATGGCACGGTTGTCGACGGCAGCGGCGGTGCTGGGTTCGCGGCTGATATCGCCCTGCGTGATGGGCGGATCGCGGAAATCGGCCGCATCGCTGGCAAGGGGGATGTGGAAATCGATGCCGGCGGCGCGATCGTGACCCCCGGCTTCGTCGATGTGCATACCCACTACGATGCCCAGGTGATGTGGGGCAACCAGATCACACCGTCATCCTGGAACGGCGTTACCACGGTGCTGATCGGCAATTGCGGCGTTGGGTTTGCCCCCTGTCTGCCGGCCCGCCGCAAGATGTTGGTCGAACTGATGGAGGGGGTGGAGGACATTCCCGAGGTGGTGCTGACCGAGGGGTTGCCATGGAACTGGGAGACCTTCCCGGAATTTCTCGATGCGATCGCGGCGCGAAAGTATGATCTCGACATCTGCGCCCAGGTGCCGCACGCGGCGTTGCGGGTGCATGTGATGGGCCAGCGCGGCGCCGACCGCGAACCGGCCACAGCGTCCGAGCGGGCGGAAATGGCGCGGCTTGCGGCGGAGGGAATCGCCGCCGGGGCGCTGGGGTTTTCGACCTCGCGCACGCTGGCGCACAAAACTTTGGATGGCCGGCACACGCCGACGCTGAACGCCGCGGAGGCCGAGTTGGCCGAAATCGGCCGCGCCCTCGGGGCCGGTTGGATGCAGGTGATTTCGGACTTCGATGACATCGACGACGAGTTCGCCATGCTGCGGCGATTGACGGAAACTTCCGGCCGGCCATTGACGATATCGCTGTTGCAGCGGGAAGCGCGACCACAGGCATGGCGACAAATTCTTGGCCATATCAGGAACGCCAACGATGCCGGGTTGAAAATCACCGGCCAGGTGATGGGCCGCCCGGTGGGGGTGATGCTGGGGTTCGAGATTTCACAAAACCCGTTCATGGCCTGCCCGTCCTGGAAGGCGATCGCGGCCTTGTCGTTTGCCGAAAAACAGCAACGTTTATGTGATCCGGCTTTCCGGAGACAAATTCTCGGCGAAAGTCTCGCTGATCCGAC
>JAYTQP010000225.1:0-2424 GCA_043746675.1 Rhodospirillales bacterium
GATCCCATCGTTGCCCGTGCATCGGCACCCGGCTTGCTGAAATCCGGCAGCCCTTGCAGCCGAATGCGCCGCCCCGCGCTGCCATGGCAGGTTGCGCAGGCGAAATCATTGATGGCGGAACGGCGATAGAACATCGCCTCCCCGATCGCGGCGGCCTCACGTTCCTTCGGATTATCCAACGATGCCTTGTAGATCATGCCATTGGATTTGTTGGCGATGAAAGCCACCAGGTCTTCCAGATCGCTGCCCACGCCCGGCCCGCTGAAATGATGCTTGATGATGTCGGCGGTATCCAGCCCCTGGATCGTGTGCATGCAAAACAGCAGCCGCTGTTCCATATCCATCACCTGATCGGTATCGGCGAAGTAGCGTGGCAGATGTGCCGCCGCCCCCTCCAGCACTCCGGCGCCCTGGCCAAGATCGCAACGCGCCAGCGAAACATTTTTGCTGCCGCGCGCCAACCCCCACAGCACCTCGCCGCGATCGACCGCGAGGTAGCCGGGGTTGGCCATCGGGTCGCTGATCATGGCCCGATAACGCTCGATCTCCTTTTCCCCGTCAGGCGCCGCCTGGGCATAGGCGGCATTGTTCCAGACCAAGGCAGCGAGCAGCAACAACAGCCGCGGCAGGTCGCGCAAATCAGTGTCTCCCCAAACTTCGTGCGACATCGAATGTCACATCGTCGGCCGCTCGTTGCCCGGATGGCGGCGACCATTAAAAGAAGCTTTACATTCTCGCATTCAAAAATCAATATATGTTCAACGTAAAAATCCGCAGTATGCGGTGCCTGGGGGAAATATGATGGCTGAACGCACGCTGCTCACGCGCCGTGGAGTGATTATTGCCGCTGGCGCCGGTGCGCTGGCGCTGCCCGCCGCCGGCCCGGCCCGGGCGGCCAATCCGCCGGAAATGGATGCCATCCTGGCCGGCCGCACGCCGAAAACTACCGGCCTCACCCTCGACATTCCCTCGATCGCCGAAAACGGCCTGGTGGTGCCGATCAACATCGCCGTCGACAGCCCGATGACGGACGCCAGCCACGTGAAGGCGGTCCATGTCTTCGCCACCGGCAACCCCAACCCGCTGGTGGCAACCTTCCGCTTCACCCCCGCCTGCGGCCGCGCCGCGGCATCCAGCCGGATGCGACTGGCGCAAACGCAGGACGTGGTGGTGCTCGCGGAAATGTCCAACAACGACGTGCTGATGGCCAAATCCGAAGTCAAGGTCACCATCGGCGGCTGCGGCGGCTAGATCATCATCCGTTCAAATGACTTCATTTGAACGGATAAAGATGATCGATGAAACCAAACACTAGAGCGCGTCCATCGCTTAAATGGGAACGGATCGCGCTCTAGGATAGGAAACCAATCATGCCCACTCCCACCCCCCGCGTTCGCGTGCCCGCCATCGCCAAGAAGGGCGAGATCATCGAGATCAAAACCCTGATCAGCCACGAAATGGAATCCGGTCAGCGCAAGGATTCCGCCGGCAAGCTGGTTCCACGCAAGATCATCAATTTGTTCGAGGCGCGCTTCAACGGCAAGCTGGTGTTCAGCGCCGAATGGCATCCTTCGGTGTCAGCCAATCCCTACCAGTCGTTTTTTGCCCGCATCGACGAAGGCGGCACCTTCGATTTCGCCTGGACCGATGACGATGGCAGCATTTATCGGGCGAAATCGAAAGTTACGATGACGTGACCACCCGGCGCGACCTTATCCAAGCCGCCATGGCGCTCGCCGCCGGCGGCATCGGGGTGGCGCGGGCGGCCGGTCGGCAAAGCCTCACCCAGGCCCAGTTATTGCAGTTCGACAGCATCGGTCAGGTGACACTGCTGCATATGACCGATCTGCATGCGCAGTTGCTGCCGGTGAATTTCCGCGAACCCTCGGTCAACATCGGCGTCGGCGATGCGTATAATCGTCCGCCGCACGTCACCGAAGCCGCCTTCCGCGCCGCCTTCGGCATCCAAGCCGGCAGCCCGACCGCCTTCGCCCTCACCGCCACCGATTTCGCCACGCTCGCCCGCGAATACGGCAAAATGGGCGGCCTGGACCGCATCGCCACCCTGGTTGCCGCCATCCGCGCCGAACGCGGCGCCGAGCGGGTGCTGCTGCTCGATGGCGGCGACACCTGGCAAGGCAGTTGGACCTCGCTGCAAACCAAGGGCGCCGACATGGTGCGCTGCATGGCGCTGCTGCAACCCGACGCCATGGTCGGCCATTTCGAATTCACCTACGGCCAGGACCGGCTGAAAGAACTGGCAGACGGTCAGAAATTCCCCTTCCTCGCCAGCAACGTGCTGGATGAATGGAAGGAACCGGTGTTCCCCGCCGTGCGCATGCTGGAACGCGGCGGGGTGAAAATCGCGGTGATCGGCCAGGCCTTCCCCTTCACCCCGATCGCCAATCCGCGCTGGCTGATGCC
>JAYTQP010000226.1:0-2858 GCA_043746675.1 Rhodospirillales bacterium
GCCAGGGCGCTTACGGTGGGAAAGCGGGTGAGGAATTTTTCATAATAAGGTACCACGGCAGCAACTGTGGTTTGCTGCAACATGATCTCGCTGAGCCAGACGTGGTAGGGATCGGCGACCTCGCCTTTTCGCGCCCGCCATGGCAGGACGCGGCGGTGGCGATCGTACCAGGCCAGCAGGGTGGATTGGGGATTATCGTGCAGCACAAGACCGATATGCCGAACCCGCCGGGTGACAGCAATGCCCTCCGCCGCGGCACGACATTCGGCGCGCCGCGCGCGGTGGGCGGGCTGTTGCCGGCGATCGTGCGGCCGGCGTTTCGCAAGCGGGCGCCGGCGACCGCGCAGTTGCTGGCCGACTGGCCGGCGATCACCGGGCCGGCGATCGCTGCCGTCAGCCTGCCGCGCAAATTGTTTCAGGGCACCTTGGCGATCGCCTGTTCGGGCGCTATCGCGATGGAATTGCAGCATATGGCGCCGCAGCTTATCCAGCGCATCAACGGCCATTTCGGGCAGAACATGGTCACCCGGCTGCGCTTCGTGCAAGACGCCAGCGTGGCGCCGGTGCTGCCGGCAGCGCCACCGAAGCTGGCCACCGAGGCCGCCCGCGCGGCGGTTCGGCATCTGCCGGAAGGCCGGCTGCGCGACGCCTTGATCGGGCTGGGCGGGCATCTTATGGGCAAGAGTTGAAAGTTCGGCAGGAGCCGGCTAAACACTAGATATAGAGGGTGCAATGGCAGTTTCACGGCGTGTTCTACTAGGGGTTGGGGGTGTTGTGGTGGTCGCCGGGGGCGCTGGGGCGCTTTGGCAGGCGCGCCAGAAGCCAGCATTGATCGCAGCCGTGCCAGCAGTGGGCGCATCCGACGATCCGCGTCTGACCGAGCGATCGGTTGGCCACGCCGATGCGCCGGTGGTGGTGCATGAGTTCTTCTCGCTGACCTGCCCGCATTGCGCGGCGTTCCATAAGGAAACCATGCCACTTGTGCATAGTAACCTGATAGATACCGGCAAGATCCGCATGATTTTCCATGATTTTCCGTTGGATAAGCTGGCGCTGACCGCCAGCGTGGTGGCGCGCTATCTGCCGGCCGATCGCTACGAGCCGTTCTGTGGCGCGCTGCTCGGCGCTCAGGAACGCTGGATCTATCCGCCCAGCGACAGCAGCACGCCGGCCGAACTGTGGAAATTCGCCGCGCTCGCCGGCCTGTCGCGCGCCCGCTTCGATGCCGCGATCGCCGACCAGGCAACCGCCAACGCGCTGCTGGCGATGCAGGACAAGGACGCAAAAACCTATCAGATCGACTCGACTCCGTCGTTCATCTTCAGCGGCAAGGCGCTCGCCAACCACAAGGAAGCCGGCGCCGAACCGTATGAGGATTTCGCCAAGTTCGTGGCCACCGCCGGCGGATAGCGGCGGGCTGGTAAACCCGGCTATGCAACAGGATCAACGGCTTTGCCAATTCAGTTTAGTCGTATTAAGATCGCCGGGTTCAAGAGTTTCGCCGAACCGGCGGTGGTCGAAATCCTGCCGGGGCTGACCGGGATCGTCGGGCCGAACGGCTGCGGCAAGTCCAACGTGGTGGAGGCGCTGCGGTGGGCGATGGGGGAAACCTCGGTGAAATCCCTGCGCGGCGGGGAAATGGATGACGTGATTTTTGCCGGCACCACCGCCCGGCCGGCACGCAACATCGCCGAGGTAACGGTCTCGCTGGACGGCGCCAGCGGCATCGCGCCGCCGCCGTTCCATACCGCGACGGAACTTGAAGTCAGCCGGCGGATCGAGCGCGGCAACGGCAGCGTCTACCGCATCAATGGGCGGGAAGCGCGCGCCCGCGACGTGCAGACCTTGTTCAACGACCTTGCCACCGGCGCCCATTCGTCCGGCCTGGTGAGCCAGGGGCGGGTTGGCGCGCTCGTCGGCGCCAAACCGACCGAACGGCGGATGCTGCTGGAAGAAGCCGCCGGGATCACCGGCCTGCATTCGCGCCGGCACGAGGCGGAACTGAAACTGCGCGCCGCGGAAGCCAATCTGGAACGGGCGGAGGATTTGCGCGGGCAGTTGGACGCGCAGTTGGAGGGATTGAAACGCCAGGCGCGGCAGGCAAATCGCTACCGGGCGATTTCCGGGCTGGTGCGGGCGGCGGAAGCCGAACTGCTGTCGTTGCAACGCGCGCGCGCAGAAATAATGCGGGCGGCGGCCGGCGAGGCGCTGCATGCCGCCCAGTCGGCGGTGACCGATCTGGTCGCACGGGCCACCAATACCGCCACCGAGGCGACCGCGTCGGCGGCGGCGCTACCGTCACTGCGCGAACAGGAAGGTCAGTCGCGCACCGCGCTAGAACGCCACCGGCTGACCGGCGAGGCGCTGGCCGCCGAGGAAGCCCGCGCCCGCGCGGCGTTGCAGGCGGTGGAAGCGCGGCTGCGGCAGTTGCAGGCCGATCTCGGCCATGCCGAGCACTTATTGCGCGAAGCCGATGGCGCTGTCGCGCGGCTGGCGGAGGAGGATAGCGGGCTGGAAGCCGAGTCGCTGAGCCATCCGAATCGGCTGGTTGCTGCCGAGTCGGCAGTTGGCAACTCGGAAGAACAGGCCCGATCCGCGGACAACGAATCGAACCGGACGACCGAACACGCCGCCGAACTGGCCGCGCGCCATCGGGCGCTGACCGAGGCGCTCGGGCAGGCCGAAATCCGCGCCCGCAGGCTGGCCGAGCAGGCGGCAAGGCTGGCGACGGAACAACAGACCGTCGGCGCCCGCATTGTCGCGCCAGCGCAACTGAAAGACGTGCTGGCCGCACGCGATGATGCCGAAGCACGTGTGACCGCCGCCCAGGCGGCGCTGACCGCGGCCGAACAGGCGCG
>JAYTQP010000227.1:0-2869 GCA_043746675.1 Rhodospirillales bacterium
GTTTATCACGGCGACGCGCCAACTGCCTTCTACACCCGTTTGGCCCGCAATCTCGTCACATTGATGGAAGCCCGCGACGCCGACGGCTATGTGTTTCGCACCGATCTGCGCTTGCGGCCCGATCCAGCCGCCACCCCGCCTTGCATCGCGATGCCGGCGGCCATCGCCTACTATGAAAGCATGGGGCAGAACTGGGAACGCGCCGCCCTGTTGAAAGCCCGACCGGTGGCCGGCGATCTCGCACTCGGCCTGCGCTTTCTGACCGAAATTCGCCCCTTCGTGTGGCGCCGCCGGCGCGATTTTGCCGCCATCGCCGACATCGCGGCAATGAAGCGACGGATCGACATCCACAAGGGAACAGGCGGGGGCGCCGGCGCCGCCGGGGCCGGCCTGCCTGGCTATAATGTCAAACTCGGGCGAGGTGGCATTCGGGAAATCGAATTCCTCGCGCAAACCCTGCAACTGGTCTGGGGCGGCTACGATCCTGCGTTGCGGGTGCCGCGCACTTTGCCGGCGCTGCGGCGGCTGGTGAAGGCCGGGCATCTGCCAGCCATCACCGCACGAACGTTGACCGCCGCCTACGCGTTCCTCCGCCGGGTCGAACACCGGCTGCAAATGGTGGCCGATCGGCAAACCCATACCCTGCCGGACAGCGAAGCCGGGCTGGCGGTGTTCGCCACCTTCATGGGATTTGCCGACCGCGACGGCTTCGGCCAAGTACTGCAGGCCCATCGCGCCGGGGTGCAGGACGCCTATCTGGCGCTATTCGGCGTGATCCCGTCGGACGACGCCGGCGGCCTGGACTTCACCGGCACCGACGCGCTGACCCCGGTCACCGTCGCCGCCCTGACCGGCATGGGCTACCGCAACCCGGACGCCGTCGGCGCGGCGGCCCGCGGCTGGCTGGCCGGCCGACCACGCGCACTGCGCTCGCAACGGGCGCGCGATCTGATCGACAAACTGCTGCCCGGCGTGCTGCGCGCGCTCGCCCGCCAGGCCCAGCCGGACGCCGCCCTGGCCCGCTTCGACAATTTTCTGACCCGTCTGCCAACCGGCGTCGCCATCCTGTCGCTGTTGCAGCATCACCCCGATCTGATCGACCGGATTGCCGCCGTGCTCGGCGCCGCGCCAACCCTGGCCGACCACCTCGCGCGTACCCCGGCGGCGCTGGCCGGGCTGCTGTCGCCGCGCGAAACCCCGGATTACGGCCGCGTGCTGAAGGCCCAACTGGGCGACGCCAGCGGGCTGGAAACCAGCATCGCCGCCATCCAGACCACGGTGCGGGAAGAAGAATTCGCCCTTGCCGTCGGCACTCTGGAAGGCCGGCTGGATGCGGATGCCGCCGGCCTGGCCCGCGCAGCCCTCGCGGACGCCGCGCTCACCGGCCTGCTGCCGGCGGTGCTGGACGATTTCAGCCGCCGCTTCGGCCGCGTGCGCGGCGGCGAACTCGCGGTCGTGGCACTCGGCAAGGCCGGCGGGCAGGAAATGATGGCCGGCTCCGACCTCGATCTGATGCTGATCTATCACCATCCCGCCCGCGCCCAAGCCAGCAGCATCGCCGCCACCCCGGCCGCGCGCAGCCTGCCGATCAGCCAATGGTTCATCCGCGCGGTGCATGCCTATATCGCCGCACTGACCGCACCGGACGCCGACGGACCGACCTATGCCATCGACATGCGGCTGCGCCCGTCCGGCAACAAAGGTCCGGTGGCGGTCTCGTTGACCGCGTTCGAGCGCTACCACGCGCATGACGCGCCGGGCGATGGCGCCTGGACCTACGAACGCATGGCGCTGACCCGCGCCCGCGTGGTCGCCGGCCCGCCAGCCCTGCAACGCCGGATCGAGGCCGCCATCCGCGTCGCCATCGCCGGCGCCGGCCCGGCGGCAAAAATCCGCGCCGATGCCGCCGCCATGCGCGGCCGCCTGTTGCGCGATCTGCCGGCCAGCGGTCCGTGGGATGTCAAGCTGCGCTCCGGCGGCCAGATCGAGGTGGAATTCATCACCCAAACTCTGCAACTGATCCACGCCCCCGGCCGTCCGGAACTGGCAAACCCAACCACCCGCATCGCGTTGGCGCGGTTTGGCGCTGCCGGCCTGTTCCCACCGGAGGACACCGCCCTGCTGATCCGCGCCGACCGGGTCTGGCGCACCGTCCAGGGCATCCTGCGCATCACCTATGGCCGCGCGCCCGCCGCCGACTTGTCCGACGCCGCCGCCGCCGCCCTGCTCGATGCGGTGCGCGACGATATCGACGTGGTTGACTTGCCAGGTTTGCGCGCCACCTTGGATGCGTTGGCCGCCGCGGTGCGCGCCACCTTCGTCCGCCACGTAGGAGATCCCACAGCATGACCATCACCACCGGCGATCAGGCCCCCGATTTTACCCTGCCGGCCAGCGGCGGCCGCACCGTCAGCCTGGCCGACCATCGCGGCAAACCATTCGTGCTGTATTTCTATCCGAAGGCGGATACCTCCGGCTGCACCAAGCAAGCCTGCGCCTTCCAGGAAGCGCTGCCGCAATTCGGTAAACTCGGCCTCGATGTGATCGGCGTCTCACCCGACCCGATGAAGCCGATCGAGAATTTCGCCGCCAAATACGGCCTGAGCTTCCCGCTGGCGTCGGATACTGAAAAAACCGCTGCCGCCGCCTATGGCGTGTGGGTGGAGAAATCCATGTACGGGCGAAAATACATGGGCATTGAACGCAGCACGTTTCTGATCGACGGAAACGGCAAGGTGGCGCAGGCTTGGCACAAGGTTAAAGTCGATGGCCATGCGGCGGAAGTGAAGGCGGCGGCGGAAGGGCTTTGAGGAAGCGCTTCTTTTTGGAAAAAGAAGCAAAAACTTTTTTATGACTCAAGAACCGTTTT
>JAYTQP010000228.1:0-7990 GCA_043746675.1 Rhodospirillales bacterium
GCATCGTTGAACCGCAGCGCCCGCACCGCCACGCCCAGGATGCGGCAATCCGTGCTGGCCGGGTCGGTATCGGCCGGCCGGGCGCGGCGGCTGCGCAAATGCACCCGGCTATGGCCGGAACTGACCAGATTGAACTGCCAGCTATCGCCGATCCGCACCGGATCGATCCTGACCCCATCGACCAGCAAATGCAGATCGGGCTCCGCGGTGGCGATGAAGCCGCGCGCGCGCGCCGTCGCATCCAGGCGCTGCCGCACGGCCAGCAGCGCTGCGCCCTCGGTCACCAGCGGCGCACACCCTTCCCGCGCCCACACCGCGCGGGCGAAATCCGGCTGCAACTGCACCACCGGCCCGCCATTGCTGAAGGCATGGCGGTTGCCGGTGTCGAGATAGGATTCCGCCGCCAGCCGTTCGGCCAGTAAAATCGCATGGCGCGGCAGTTCGATGTGCCAGTAGGTCACCCGCAACACCGGTTGTTGGAAAATCGTCGCCCCGTTCAGCAGATAGCGCACCGGGATCAGCGCGCCATCGACGAACAGCCCATGGTCGGGCGACAGCAGCAGATCGCGCACCGGCAGGTCGCCGAACGCACCGGCCGCCACGCACACCGGCATCACATCGTGCGGGCGCGGGGTGGCGGTGCAGTCCACCGTGCGCTGGCCGATCCAGACGATCGGCGCGGTGCCACCGTCGGCGGTGATGACCTGGTCGCCGACATCAAGCGCCTCCACCGGGATATCGCCGCGCGCCGTGGCGATGCGGGTGCCGGTGGCAAAGCAGGCCGCCACCCCGGCCGCAACGTGCGAGGTGGTGACGGTGCTGCTACCCAAACCCTGAAAATCTGCCGCAGTGTAGGCGTAGGCGTTGCCGAGGGTGATGATCGCGGTGGTGACGGCGGCGGCCGCATCGTAGAAGGTGAGCGTTTCGCTGGCGGCCTGGAAACTGGCGGTGCCCAGGTTGGCGACGATGCTGTCGCCAAGCTGGAAGCCGCTGAGAGCGATCAAAGCCGGCACGTTCAACACTGTCATCGGCGGCTGGAAGCTGCTTGCCACGATATCGAGCGTGCCGGTGGCGTCGGCGAAGTTGACATTGGCGTGCGTGCTGGCGACCGCCCCGCTGTGCCCGCTGGTATCGGCGACCCCGTTGGTGAGCGCCAGCACGCCGCCGCCGGCGATGGTGACGGTGCCATTGGCGGTACCGGTTGCGAAGCTGGTCACATCAAGCACCGCGCCATTGACCAGGATCGCCCCGGCCGCTCCGGTATCGGCCAGCACCAAGGTGCCTGATAGCGCCACGATGCTGCCGAGATTGCTGGCGATCGCGAGGCTGGCATTGCCGTTGCTGACCACCGAGGCGTTGGCGCCCAGTGTCAGGCTCGGGGTGAAGGCACCGCTCAGGCCGCCGAGCAGCGCCGGTGCGGCGCTGCTGCGATCGCCGAGAAAAACCTGCACATTGTCCAGCAGCCCAGGATCGGTCAGTGTGCCGCCGGCCGCCAGTGCGATCGTGCCGGCCTGCAAGCCGCTGGCATCGTGAAGCCGGCTGGCGCTGTCCAACCGCAGGCTGGTGCCGGCGGCGAGGTTCAACGGGCCGCGCCAATCGACGTTGTTGAGGCCGGCGAGCGTGCCGGTGAAGGTCCCCGCGGCGCTGTTCACCTGCCCGTTGGCCAGCACCGCGTTGCGGAAGGCGACGTGGTAAAGCGGGCTGGTGGGGCCGAAATCCACGGTCGTGCCGCCGAGATCGAGCGTGCCGGTGACCGCCAGCGTGCTGGTCGCATCCAGGCGCACGCCCGCCGCCACCAGCCCGCTTAGTGAAACATTGCCGAGGTCGATTTCGCCGCCATTGCGGGCCGTGATCAGGCCGCTGTTGGTTGGGCCGGCGGCGAATGCGATGGTGCCGCCATTGGCCAGCAGCGTGCCGGAATTGCTGAACGCCCCGGCGACGGCCAGGGTCTGCCCGGCGCCGGCGGCAATCTGCCCGGCATTGGTGAAAGCCCCGATCAGGCTGGCGCTGCCCGCCACCTGCACGCTGGCATTGGCGCCGAACGCCACGCCCAACCTGCTGACCAGCGCGCCACCCAGCGCGATGGCGGCGTGATCCAAGGTTTCGCTGTCGGCGAAGGTGAGGCTGCCGGTGACCGCGAGGCTGCCTGCCGCCACCCCATCGGCGGCAAACAATCCCAGCCCGTTGCGCACCGTCAGGCTGCCAGCCACCGCCAGCCGGCCGTTCCAGCCGACATTGTCGAGCGTGCCGATGCTGGCCGCCAGCAACGTGCCGCCGCTTTGCGTCACGCGGGTGTTGCGCAGCGTTCCGGCCAGATAAAGACTGCCGCTTTGCAGCGCGAAGCCGCCGGTCGCGGTCAGGCTGCCGGCAACCCCAAGCGTGCCCAGGTTGGCATTCAGGATCAGCCCGCCAAGCGTCGTGCTGCCGGTCTGGTTGGCGCTGTAGGCGACCGTGCCGGCCAGGCTGGCAGTGGCCGATGCTCCGGGCACCCCGGTCGGGCTCCAGTTGGCGGCATCGCCGAACGCCCCGCTCTGCCCCAGCCATTGCGGCATTGCATTGGTGCCGGCGGGGAAATTATTGATGATCGGCTGGGCGACGAAGCTGGTGGTGATGCTGGCGCTGCCCAGCCCGACCAGTTCGCTGGCCATGAAAGTGTGATTGCCGGACAGGCTGACGCGCGCGCTGCTGCCATCCGCATACAGAAAAATGATGCTGTTGCTGCTTGCCTCGAAGCTGGAGCCGCTCGCCCCCTGGGCGGCAATCGTGTTGCCGTTCTTAAACCCCGCCGCCGCCACCTGAGTCGGTGCCTGCAGCGGATCGGTGGCCAGCAGCAGGCTGCCGGTATTGTCGGCAAACCGGACATTGGCGGCAACCGCGCTGGTGCCGGCGAGTTCAAACGTACCGCTATTGGCGATTACACTCTGCCCGGTCGGCACCACGCTGGCGGCCAGATAGTCGGAGTAGCCGCGCGCGATCAACAGGCCGCCGACCGCCCCCACCGTGCCGAGATTGGTCCCGCTGAGCAGCAACGTGCCGGCCTGCGCGATCACCACGCCGAGATTTTGCGCCATCGCCAGGGTTGCGTTGCCCAGGCTGGCATTGCCATTGGCGATCACCAGCACCCCGGCCCCCAGCACCGGCCCGACCACCACCAGTCGGCCGCCGGGATCGAGGCTGCCGCGCCCGACGATCGCCCCGCCCAGATCGATTTGCACCCGGTCCAGGGTGCCGCTGTCCTGCAACATTGCCCCGGCGGCGGTCAGATCGATGGTGCCGGGCAAGGTCCCGCTGGCATCGTCGAACCGGTCGCTGCTGTCCGCGGTCAAGGTCTGTCCGGCCGCAACCACCAGCCTGTCGCGCCAATCAACATTGACGAGGGTCAGCCCGCTGCCGCTGAAATTGCCCGATGTCGCCAGCAGCGTCCCGTTGGCCAAGGTCGCGCCATTGAACGCCGCATTGTGCAGCAGCGCGCCAACGCCCGCGCCCACCAGACCGCCGCCGAGATCGACCCCTCCGCTAAGCCCGAGCGTGCTGCTGGCATCCAGATGCAGAGTGCCCAGCCCACCCAGCGCGAAACTGCCGCCGTACAGATCGATCTCGCCGCCGGTTACCGCGATGCTGCCGCTGTTGCTGAAACTGGCCGCAGTCAGGCTCAGCGTGCCGCCCTGCACCAGCATTCCGCCGGCGTTGGCGATGCGCGACGCGGTTACCAGCAGATGTTGCCCGGTCGCGACGGTGAGGGTGCCGAAACTGGAGAAACTGCCCACGATTGCGACCATCCCGCCGCCGGATAGCCCCGCCTGCGACCCTATCGCCAACGCGCCCGCCCCGCTCACCAGTGCCGTGGTTCCGAGCAACGCGATGCCGGCGTGATCCAGGGTTTCGCTGTCGGCCAGCGCCACCGTGCCACTGACCTGCAAACTCCCGGCGCCGGCGCCATCGGCCGCCAGCAAGGTCAACCCGTTCCGCACCGTCAGGCTGCCGCCGACCTGCAAGCCGCCGAGCCAGCGAACCCCGTCCAAGGTGCCGTTGCTCGCCGCCAGCAACGTGCCGCCGGTTTGCGTGATCGTGCTGCTGGCCAGGGTGCCGGTCAGGTCGAGCACCCCGGCCTGCAAGCTTACCCCGCCGGTCGCCTGCAACCAGCCGCCCAGGGCCAGCGTGCCGAGCGCGGCATCGACGATCAGCGCGCCGAGGCTGATGCTGCCGGCTTGGCGCGCGATGTAGGCGGTGGTGCCGGCGAGGCTGGCGGTTTGCCCGGTGCCGGGGGTGCCGAGCGGCGTCCATTGGTTGGGGTCGGCGAAGCTGGCGCTTTGCCCGAGCCATTGCGCGGTGTTCGGACGCGGCGTGGGGATCACGTTGGTGATGCCGGCCGGGATGACATAGCTGGTGGTGACCGTGGCGGTGCCGAGGCCGAGCAGGTCGCCGGCGGCAAAACCATGCGCGCTGCCGAAGGTAATGGTGGCATGCACCACGCCGCTGCCGGCATCGTAGAAGGTTAGCGTATTGCTGCCGGGATTGAAGCTGGAGGCCCCGCCGTAGAGCGAGGTGATGCTGTTGCCGGCCTGGAAATTGGCCACCGCCAGGGTGGCTGGATCGAGAAACAAGCTGTTCGGGTTGGTGGCGATGGCGATGCTGCCGGTGGCATCCGCGAAGCTGACATTGGCATGGGTAACCGCACCGGCGCCAAGGCGGGTGAAGGCGTCGCTGACCTCGAAAATGCCGCGATTGGCGATCACCACTTGGCCGACAGGCACCGCGTCGCCGGGCCGATAGTCGGTATAGGCGTTGGCGATCAGCAGCGCGCCGGCGGTTTCCACGGTGCCGGCATTGCGGCCGATCGCGGTCTGGTGGGTGCCGTCGTTCGGCGCCCCGGTCAGGCTGAGGGTGCCTGTTAGCGCGATGATGTTGCCGTAATTGGCGGAAAACCCGATCGCGGCGGTGCCGTTGGTTTGTATGACGGTGTTGGCGCCGAACACCGGCTCATAGACGTAGCCATACGGGTAAAAACTCAGATTGCTGAGAAACGCGCCTTCCAGCACCGCCGGCCCGCTGCCGCCTAATCCAATCGAAAGATTGTCCAAGGTGCCGGCGGCCAACATTGTCCCGGTCGCGATGGTAACCCCACCCGGGGCGACCAGCGTGCCGCCGACGGTCAAGGTGGCAAGCGGATCGTTCAGGACCAGCGCGCCGACCGATGTCAGGCCGCTTTGGCTGACCGTATACGCAAGGCTGCCCGCCAGCGACGCGGTGTCTCCCGCGCCTGGCGGGCCGGCTGGGGTCCAATCGGCGGAAATGGTGAACGCGGCGCTCTGTCCGGTCCACTGCTTGGTTGCCATGCCGATCTCCGCCGCACGCTCGGGTTCCAGCTATCACGTGCCCGCCGCCTATCACGTGCCCGCCGCGCGCAGGCGTCAAATAACTGTCAGCAGCTTAAAAAGGCGTTAATTCGGTATGCCATGCAGCATCGCCATGGGTGAGGCGCCTCGGTCGGGGGAACAATCCCCCTGGACTCAGGGCAGTGCATCCTTTAGACCGCCGCCTCTACCGGAACGCGGGAGACTATGTTGCGTGCCTTTTGTTGGGCGCGCGACGGTCGCATGCACCGCGGTCCCTTCTGAAACGCTGGCTTTCCCGCGGCAACGCGCGGACCGGCCCGAAAGGATACGGGATTATGGCGAAGAAGATCGTCGGCTACGTGAAACTGCAAATTCCCGCCGGCAAGGCGAACCCCTCGCCGCCGGTCGGCCCGGCGCTCGGCCAGCGCGGCCTGAACATCATGCAGTTCGTCAAGGAATTCAACGCCGCCACCGCGCAGATGGAACCGGGCACGCCAACCCCGGTGGTGATCACCGCCTATGGCGACCGCACCTTCACCTTCATCACCAAAACCCCGCCGAACACCCATTTCCTCAAGAAGGCGGCCGGCATCACCAAGGGCACGACTACCCCGGGCAAGGGCACCATTGGTAAAGTGACCATCGCGCAGTTGCGCGAAATCGCCGCCACCAAGATGAAGGACATGAACGCCAACGATGTCGATGGCGCCGTCCGCATGCTGGCTGGTTCCGCCCGCTCGATGGGCCTTGCCGTGGTGGAGGGCTGATCCGATGGCACATAACAAGCGTCTGAAATCCGGCTATGCCAGCTTCGACCGCGCGGCGTCGTTCGACCTGTCCGCCGCGATCGGCCTGGTGAAGGCGAATGCCCGCGCGAAGTTCGACGAAACCGTTGAAATCAGCATGAATCTCGGCATCGATCCGCGCCACGCGGACCAGATGGTGCGCGGCGTCGTCGGGCTGCCGAACGGCACCGGCAAAACCGTCCGTGTCGCCGTGTTCGCCCGTGGCGCGAAAGCCGAGGAAGCCCTGGCCGCCGGCGCCGATGTGGTTGGCGCCGATGATTTGGCAGAAAAAGTGCAGGCCGGCGAAATCGAATTCGACCGCTGCATCGCAACGCCCGACATGATGGGCCTGGTCGGGCGCCTGGGTAAGATCCTCGGGCCGCGCAATCTGATGCCGAACCCGCGCCTCGGCACGGTCACCATGGATGTCAAGGGTGCGGTCACCGCCGCCAAGGCCGGTCAGGTCGAGTACCGCGCCGAAAAAGCCGGCATCGTGCATGCCGGCATCGGCAAGGCGTCGTTCTCGGCGGAGGCGCTGCTGGAAAACGCGCGTGCCTTCGCGGACGCCGTGCTGAAAGCCAAGCCGACCGGCGCCAAAGGCACTTATTTGCAGAAAGTGGCGCTCAGCTCCTCGATGGGGCCGGGCGTGCGGGTGGATGTCGCATCCGTCAACGCCGCCACGTCTGCCTAACCAGATACGCCGTTCCTGGAACGGCGGGCAGGGGGCGGGAGCCCCCGAACCTGTCCAAGACCGCATGTTGCAACGCCCTCCCTCGGGATGGTCGCGCATTGAAGCCCGATCCAGGGCGCAGGCGGGAGACGGGGAAGCCCGGGATATTTTGGCGCGCAATCCCACAAGGATTTGGTGTCAGCCTAACTCTGGCGGTTCCGCAAGACCGAGACGTTCGTGCACCGACTTTGGTGCGCCGCGCTTCGGGGACAGGCGAACCGGGATAGTGATGCACCGGCGACGGTGCCAGCGATCCCAAAGGCAACCCGGCCGGATGCGGTAACCCCGCCGCCGGCCACCGAAGGAGACGGGATTTGGACCGTACGGAGAAGCGTACCTTCGTCGCCTCCCTCGCCGCCGTGTTCGCCGAGACGTCGATGGTCGTGGTCGCCCAAAACAAGGGTCTGACCGTGGCCGATGCGACCAAACTGCGGCGCCAGATGCGCGACGCAGGGGCGAATTACAAGGTTGCGAAAAACCGGCTGGCTGTTCTCGCCTTGGATGGAACACGCTTCGGCGGCATTGCACCACTGCTCAAGGGACCGACCGCGCTTGCGTGGGCGCGGGATCCGGTGGCTGTGGCCAAAGCCGCCGTGGATTTCGCCAAAACCAACGATAAGTTCGTCATTCTCGGCGGCTCGCTCGGAAGTCAGATGCTCGACGCATCCGGCATCAAGGCGCTGTCGGAACTGCCGTCGCTGGATAATCTGCGTGCCGGCCTGCTGGGGATGATCCAAACCCCCGCGACCCGCATCGCCGGCATCCTCGCGGCGCCTGGCGCACAGATCGCACGGGTTTTGGCGGCCTATGCCACCAAGGACGACGCTGCCGCTGAAAACGCCGAAGCCGCCTGACCGCCGAACGGCGGATTGATTCTTGTGGAACCGACGCTCTTGCATGGAATCTGTAAGAGCCTAGATTAGGAAACGATGATAATGGCCGATCTCGCGAAAATTGTGGACGACCTGTCCGCGCTGACCGTTCTCGAAGCCGCTGAGCTTTCGAAAATGCTCGAAGAAAAATGGGGCGTTTCCGCTGCCGCGCCGGCTGCCGCTGCCGCCGCGCCGGCCGCCGCTGCCGCCGCTGCCCCGGTCGAGGAACAGACCGAGTTCACCATCATTCTTGCCGCCGCCGGCGAC
>JAYTQP010000229.1:0-5270 GCA_043746675.1 Rhodospirillales bacterium
TATCACTGGGGCAACAATCTGGTGTCCTACGGGTACGTCGTCGGGCTGGATTACCAGAACCCGTGGCTTTCGCCGTTCGAGGAAATGCAGCGGCTGAAAACCCATCCGGAGATGCGCAAGCACTTTGAGGGTGGCCGCCGGATCGCCTACGGCGCCCGGGCGATCAGCGAGGGGGGTTTGCAGTCCATCCCGAAGCTCACCTTCCCCGGTGGTTGCCTGATTGGCGATACCGCCGGCTTCCTCAACGTGCCGAAAATCAAGGGCACCCACACGGCGATGAAATCCGGCATGCTGGCCGCCGAGGCGATCGCCGACGCGCTGGCCGGCGACCGGCCGGCCGAACCTGCCAGCTACGAAGTTCGCTTCCGTGAAAGCTGGCTGTGCGAAGAACTGTCCAAAGTGCGCAACATCCGCCCGGCCTTCGCCAAATGGGGCTTGCTGGGCGGGCTGATAAACGCCGCCGTGGATACCTATGTCTTCCGTGGCCACGCGCCCTGGACGATGCACAACACCCACCCCGACAATGGCAGCCTGATGGAAGCCGATGCGGTGCCGCGCATCGAATATCCCAAGCCCGACGGCGTGCTTAGCTTCGACCGGCTTTCCTCGGTGTTCATCAGCAACACCAACCACGAGGAAAATCAGCCGGCGCATCTGAAACTGAAGCAGCCGGAGGTCGCCATCGCAGTAAACTGGAATATTTATCGCAGTCCGGAAACCCGCTACTGCCCCGCCGGCGTCTACGAAATCGTCGGCGAGGAAGAAGGCGATCCGCAGTTGAAAATCAACGCACAGAACTGCGTGCATTGCAAAACTTGCGACATCAAGGACCCGACCCAGAACATCAACTGGGTTCCGCCCGAGGGCGGCGGCGGGCCGGTTTACCCTGGGGGCATGTGAAGCCGGGCCTGCTCCTCCGGCGTGCGCAAGGTGAGCGCCAGCGCGTGCAGGCCGTGGGCGAATTCGTCGGCGAGCAGCGCGTGGACTTCGCGCGACCGGGCAACGCGGGTTTTTCCCACCCAGCCGGCTGCCACCATCAGCACGCTGTAATGCGTCTCCCCACCCGGCCGCGCGCCGGCATGGCCCGCATGCTGTGCGCTGTCGTCGCGCACATCGAGCGTTGTGGGGGAGAAATGGGTGGTGAGGGCGTTTGTAATACGATTGGCGCGGGTGTTCATCCGATCAATTTATACCGGCGGACGCGCCGATGCAAAGCAAGCTATGGGTGATGGTGCTGGAATTTGTTCCAGTTTCGGGTTAAATATCTGCCTGCGACATGATGTTGCCGGAGCAACCAATGCCGATTATCATCGTTGTGTTGCTGCTGCTGTTTATGACCCACCCGGCCGACGTGCAGCCGCGTGAATTTCGCGACTGCCCGAACTGCCCGACGATGATTGCGAATCCTGCTGGCGGGTTCCTGATGGGTGCGCCGGCGGGGGAAGAAGAAGCGGAAGGGGTGCCGCAGCAATATCGTGGCTGGTCCACACCTCAGCAACGGATTCGCTTCGCGCAGGGCTTTGCGATCAGCAAGTCGCCGGTGACGCGGTATGAGTATCGGCAATTCCTGGAGTTGACCGGGTACACGCCAAGCGGTCCTTGCTGGCACCTGACCAAAACCGACAATGGTGCGGGTTTTCAGAGGCGTTCGGACCTAAGTTTTCTTTCATCGGGCTTTGGGCAAACCGATGATGACCCGGCGGTGTGCGTCAGTTGGACGGATGCGCAGGCGTATGTGGCGTTTTTATCTGAGCGTGCCGGGAAGCGCTATCGACTGCCGTCGGAGGCGGAGTGGGAATATGCGGTGCGTGGCGGGACGACCGGTCCGCGCTGGTGGCCGGGTGGGCGGTCTGCTGCCTGCGGTTATGCCAATGTGCGGGATTATATCTTTGCCGGGGAAAACCACTTCAAGCCCGATGAAACTTTTTTCCCCTGCGCGGATGGGTACAGCTTCACCTCGCCGGTGACGGCGTTTCCGGCCAACCCGTTTGGTTTGCTGGACGCGTTGGGAAATGCTGCGGTTTGGACGCAGGATTGTTGGGTTCTAAATTTAGCGGGTTATCCAACGAATGGGACGGAGCGCGCAACCGGGGTTTGCACCCTTCGCGTCGCCCGTGGCGGTTCCTGGGACGACGACCCGGGGGCGTCCGTGCCGCCGAGCGCAGCAGGTGCATAGTCGGGTTCCGACTCACGTCCCTTGGCTTCCGTCTCGCCAGAACGCTGTAACTTCTTACGTCTTTACATCTTTACCTCTTAGCGGGTCCAGGGGACTTGTCCCCTGGTTTGTTGAATTTCTTTTTGCCGCGAATCGGTAAAGGGATGGAATAATGCCCGCTGGTAACACGGTGCGCCGGACTGGTCCGGCATTGGAAGCGATGTATCAATTCATCCTCTGGCTGATGCCCACGGTCGATAAGTTCCCCCGCGCGCGCAAGTTCAGCTTGGGGGAGCGCATTGAAGCCACGGCGCTGGATGTACTTGATGTGCTGATAAGTGCCACCTACACGCGGGGGCGGGATAATTTGCTGGCGCAGGCCAATCTGGGGCTTGAACGATTGCGCTTTTTGTTGCGTGGCCGTGCGACTGATCATTGAGGCCGCATCTCATGCGCTGTCCAACCGGCGGTATCCGCGCACATCCATGCGATCGCCTCAATCAATTCGGCATGCGCCCGCGCAATATCGTGGTCGATCACCGGCGCGTGATGGGCAACCCGGTTCCTGATCCGCCGCAGCATGTTCAGACGACCCTGGACCCGGTCGCGGCGCAAACCGCGGCCCTGCTCGCGGAACCCACTCGCCAGCACACGGCGCCAGATGGAACTGTCATAGCCGGGGCCGAGCAAAGACACCCAAAACCCGAAATTCAACTCGGCAATCACGTCATCATGCGGAACGCAGCAGCGGTCCTTCTCGGACTTGCGTAATTTGTTAAGGGCATCCCCGATCACCCGGCGCGCGTCACGGCCGAGCGCAGCATTGAGTGTTCCATCGGTTTGCCGCATATATGTGCCAAGACGTGCGGGCGACAGCGCGTGCAGGAGCGCTTGATCGATTATCGGCGTTCGCATTTTTTCTTGCCTTCCATTCCAATCTCCGCTTTCCAAGCGATGTAAACCCCGGGCCGGCCTCTGCCTTACTTGGCATGCTCCCGGGGTCAGTCGTATCTACGACACGCTAATCTTTCCGCGTTTCAGGCGAAATCACCTCAAGCGTGAATCCCGCGCGAAAACTGAGCGGTGCTTAACCTCCGCATGACAGCGCCGCGATGCCCAGCGCCCGCAACCCTTGACGCAGACCGCCCGATAGCCCATTTCCCCCAAACAGGACCAATCGGGTCCGGATAGGGCGATATGGCCATGCTGCGGCTTTCCAAACTCACCGATTATGCCGTCGTCGTGCTGATCCGCCTGGCGGAAGCCGATGGCGGGATCGTGCAGACCTCGCCCGGCATTGCCGGTGCGACCGGGGTGCCGGAGCCCACCGTGGCGAAGGTATTGAAGGCGCTCGCGGCCGGTGATCTGGTCATTTCGCTGCGCGGTGCCCGTGGCGGCTACCGCCTCGCGCGCGATCTCGACGCGATTTCGGTCGGCGACGTGATCAGGGCCATCGATGGTCCGATCGCGCTGACCGCCTGCGTCGATGGCGCCATCGGCGGATGCGACGTGCAGGACCGCTGTGCGGTGAAAGGCCGTTGGGATGTGGTCAACCATGCCATCCAGCAGGCGTTGGCGACAATTTCCCTGGCCGAGATGCGCCGCGCCGCCATCCCATTTGCCTTCCGTGTGCCGGAATTCCTGCCGGCCATCACCGCCTCCGCCGCCGAATAGGGACCGCATTCATGGCAGCCGTCGCCGAAACCCTCGAAGCCGTCCAGTCCGTCACCGATGGCGGCTATAAATGGGGGTTTTCAACCGATATCGAAATGGACATGGCCCCGAAGGGCCTGAACGAAGATATCATCCGGCTGATCTCCGCGCGTAAGAACGAGCCGCAATGGCTGCTGGACTGGCGGTTGAAATCCTATGCCGCCTGGTTGAAAACCGAAGAGCCTGACTGGGCCAAAATAAAGCACCCGCCGATCGACTATCAGGATCTGCATTATTACGCCGCGCCGAAGAAGAAACCCGGCCCGAAAAGCCTGGATGACGTCGATCCGGAACTGCTGCGCACCTATGAGAAGCTCGGTATTCCGCTGCGCGAACGCGCCATCCTCGCCGGGGTCGAAGGCGCCGAGGACGAACGCCCGCCGATCGCCGTTGATGCGGTGTTCGACAGTGTTTCGGTCGCCACCACCTTCCGGGAAACCTTGGCGAAATCCGGGGTGATTTTCTGCCCGATCAGCGAGGCGGTGCAGAACCATCCCGATCTGGTGCGGCAATATCTCGGCAGCGTTGTGCCGGCCGGCGATAATTATTTCGCCGCGCTCAATTCCGCCGTGTTCACCGATGGCAGCTTCGTGTTCATCCCCAAGGGCGTGCGCTGCCCGATGGAGCTTTCCACCTATTTCCGCATCAATGCCCGCAACACCGGGCAGTTCGAGCGCACCATGATCATCGCCGAGGCGGGTGCTTCGGTGTCCTACCTCGAAGGCTGCACCGCACCGCAGCGCGACGAAAACCAGTTGCATGCCGCGGTGGTCGAACTGATCGCCATGGATGATGCCCGGATCAAATATTCCACTGTGCAGAACTGGTATCCCGGCGACGCGGACGGGAAGGGCGGCATCTACAACTTCGTCACCAAACGCGGCGCCTGCCGCGGCGCGCGCAGCAAGATATCCTGGACGCAGGTCGAAACCGGCTCGGCGATTACCTGGAAATACCCGTCCTGCATTCTGCTCGGCGACGACAGCGTGGGGGAATTTTATTCCGTTGCCGTTACCACCAACCATCAGCAGGCCGATACCGGCACCAAGATGATCCATATCGGTCGTAACACCACCAGCACGATCGTGTCCAAGGGCATCAGCGCCGGCAAATCGAACAACACTTATCGCGGTCTGGTGCGGGTGATGCCGAAAGCGCATGGCGCGCGCAACCATACGCAGTGCGACAGTTTGCTGATCGGCGATCAGTGTGGCGCCCATACGGTGCCCTACATCGAAAGCCGCAACCCGACCGCCAAGCTTGAACATGAAGCCACCACATCGAAGATCGCCGACGACCAGCTATTCTACTGCCGCCAGCGCGGCCTTTCGGAAGAAGATGCGGTCGGGCTGATCGTCAACGGCTTTTGCAAGGAAGTGTTGAAGGAGTTGCCGATGGAATT
>JAYTQP010000230.1:0-4504 GCA_043746675.1 Rhodospirillales bacterium
GCAAAAACATAATTCGGGGCGATGGTCCCGGCGGTGATGAGGAGAGTAGCGTGGATCGTGCCGTTGATGCGGTGAATGTGGGTGCCGTCGGGACCGACATGTCGCTCTGGGGCCTGTTCTTGCAGGCCGATATCGTGGTCAAGCTGGTCATGCTGATGCTGCTGGCGGCCAGCGTCTGGGTATGGGCGATCGTCTACGACAAGGTTACCGCCATTCGGCGCGCCAACCGCGCCGCCGACGGGTTCGAGGATCGGTTCTGGTCCGGCGGCAGCCTCGATGAGTTGTACGAGGCCGAGGGCAGCAAGCCGAGCCATCCGATGGCCGCCGTGTTCGGTGCGGCGATGGCGGAATGGCGGCGCAGCCGGCGCGGCGCCAGCCAGCCCGGCCGGGCCAGCGCGGTGCGCGACCGGGTGGAGCGCGCGATGGGGGTTACCATCCAGCGCGAAATGGATGTGATGGAACGCTGGATGATCTTCCTCGCCTCGGTCGGCGCGACCGCGCCGTTCGTCGGGCTGTTCGGCACCGTGTGGGGCATCATGCATAGTTTTTCGGCGATCGCGGCGATGCACAACACCAACCTCGCCGTGGTGGCACCCGGCATCGCCGAGGCGCTGCTGGCGACCGCGATCGGGCTGGTCGCCGCCATTCCGGCGGTGCTCGCCTACAACAAGATCAGCACCGATCTGGCCCGGCTGGCGGGCCGGCTGGAGGGATTTTCGATCGAATTCGGCGCCATCCTGTCGCGCCAGTCCGAGGAGGCGGCGTAAATGGCCGGCGGGATGCTCGGCGGGCGGCAGCGCAGCGGTCGCTACAAGCCGCTGGCGGAGATCAATGTTACGCCGCTGGTCGATGTGATGCTGGTGCTGCTGATCATTTTCATGGTCACCGCGCCGCTGCTGTCCAATGCTGTCAATGTCGATCTGCCGAAGGCCGCCGCCAGCGAGGCGCCGCAGGACGACAAGCCGCTGAACGTGTCGGTGACCGCCGAGGGCAAGATTTTCCTGATGGATGAGGAAATTACGGTCGCCGATCTGGTCGCCAAGCTCGGCGCCATCGCCAAGGACGCCAAGGACCGGCGCATTTACGTCCGCGGCGACAAGGGCATCGGCTACGGCAAGATGCTGGAAGTGATGGGCGCGATCATTACCGGCGGCTTTACCAAGGTATCGCTGATGACCGACCCGTCCGGCCTGGCGCCGGCCGCCCCCGCTGCCCCGACTCCGCCCCCGGCGCCGGCCGTGCCGGGCAAGGGCTGAGCGGGCTTGCATGAACTGGCGTTTTTGGCAGCGGGCTGGACTGACCCGGGGCGCGGTGATTTCACTGCTGTTCCATCTCGCGGTGTTTCTGCTGCTGTTCATCGGCATCGATCTGACCAGCACGGACGAACCGCCGCCGCCGATCGAGGTCGAACTCGCGGTCAACCCCGGGCCGCAGACCGCGCCGGCGCTGATGAACCCGACCCCCGGGCCGGTCGCCGCCACCGCGACGGCGCCCGATGTGGTCGCAGCGCCGCCGTCGCCGGAGGTGCCGAAAGACCTGCCGCCGGAACCGCCGCCCCCACCCCCCCCGCCGCCACCTCCACCGCCGCCACCGACACCTTCGGACGCGCCGCCGCCGCCCACCCCGGCGCCGATCCCGCCGCCGCCATCGCCCGCCCCCTCGCCGGAACCGCCGCCACCGCCGCCGCCGCCGGCGCCGCCCACCCCGGCGCCGCCCACCCCGCCGCCGCCGATTCCGCTGCCGCCGCCGCCAATTCCGCCCCCGCCGGCGTCGCCGAGCGTGACCTCACAGCCCAACGTCACCAAAAACCCGGCGCCGGACAGCAAGGAATTGGACAACACCCTGGAACGGCTGCGGGCGATGCAGAAGCAGGTCAAGCCGCCGACCGCGCGGCCCAACCCGGCGGCTGCCACCGCGCCGACCACCGGCGGCAGCCGCACCGGCGATGTCACCGCCAGCCTGAACGCGTCGCAAAGCGGGGCCATCGGCGACCATGTGCGGGAATGCTGGACCAAGGATTCCGGGGCGCTGGATATCGACAAGATGACGGTGCAGATGATCGTCACCTTCGACGCCAATGGCACCGCGCGCGATGTCAATCCCGGCCCGGCGGACATAAACCGGGTGAACGAACCAAGGCTTCGTGCGTTCTATGAGAGAGCGCGGCGGGCGGTGCTCGATCCGCGCTGCGCCAATTTGCCCATCCCCAAGACGGATCTGGGGAAAACCGGTACACTCACTTTCCGTTTCAAACCCTAAGGCAGGTTTTCATGACGCGACCCCCCCTTGCTCGACCGATCATTGGTATCGACCAGCAACCGCTTCCCGCGCTTAGCTTTCGCCTTGGCCGCCGTGGGCTGCTCGCCGGCTCGGCCGGGTTGATCACCTTGCCGATGATCGCTAACGCCCAAACCGCGCCCGGCACGGCGGAAATCACCGTCGATCGCGCCCGCAACGAGCCGATCCCGATCGCCATCCCGAGCTTCGTCGGCGGTGGCGACGCCGCCCGGCTGGCCGCCGATATCGCCGGCGTGATCACCAACAACCTGTCGCATTGCGGGCTGTTCCGCACCATCGATCCGGCCGCCTTCATCAAGGCGACCAATAGTCCAGGGGGGGGCGGCGATGCGCCGAACTTCGCCAACTGGAAAGCGATCGGCGCGCAGGCGCTGGTGACCGGCAAGGTCGATAGCCAGGGCGGCGACAAGGTGCGGGTCGAATTCCGCCTGTGGGATGTGCTGCAAGGCGCCCAGATCCAAGGCACCGCCTATACGGCTACCCTTTCCAACTGGCGCCGGATCGCGCACATCATGTCCGACGTGATTTACGAACGCATGCTGGGCGAAAAGGGTTATTTCGATACCCGCATCGTTTATGTCGCTTTGTCCGGCCCGCGTGACCGCACCATCAAGCGGCTGGCGATCATGGATCAGGACGGCGAGAACCATAAGTTCCTGACCGACGGCAGCTTCCTGGTGAACTCCCCGCGTTTCCATCCGACGCAGGACAAGATCACCTTCATGAGCTACGTCAACAACCGGCCCCGGGTGTATCTGTTCGACCTCGCCACCGGCCGGCAGCAACTGCTGGGCAATTTTCAGGACATCACCCTTTCGCCGCGCTTCGCGCCGGATGGCAATTCGGTGGTGATGGCGCAAACCCGTGGCAGCGGCGCAGAAATCGTTTCGGTCGGGCTGAACGGCGGCGGCACCAAGCGGCTGACCGATCCGGGCGGCGCGATCGACGTGTCGCCGTGCTATTCGCCCGATGGCACCCAGATCGTGTTCAATTCCGATCGCGGCGGCGACCAGCAGCTTTACGTGATGGATGCCAGCGGCGCCGGCATCAAGCGCATCAGCTTCGGCAAAGGCCGCAAATACGGCACCCCGGTGTGGTCGCCGCGCGGCGATCTGATCGCCTTCACCAGCTTCAACGCCAGCACCTTTGCCATCGGGGTGATGCGGCCGGACGGCTCGGGCGAGCGCATCCTGTCGGAAAGCTTCTTCTGCGAGGGGCCGACGTTCGCGCCGAACGGGCGGGTGATCATGTTCACCCGGGAAACCGCGGCAACCGACGCGCGCGGGCGCGGCCATAGCTCGCACCTGGTTAGCATCGACATTGCCGGCTTCAACGAACGGCCGGTTACCACGCCGACGGACGCCGCCGATGCCGCCTGGTCGCCGCTGGGGCAGTGATGGCGCGACTAGTGATGGCGCGACTCCGGCCGATGGCGCCGGGCGGCGAGCAATGCGGCGAGCCCGGCATCGGCCGATGCGATCACATCTTCGTGCGGAGGGCGACATGAATTGGGCAGAAATGTCACGTTTTGCGTAAAAGACACGGAAACATGGATGATATGTGTCTTTGCAGATACAGCAGGCTTGACCCCGCCCGGTGTCCGGCATTAAGCGACTGATGTGACGCACGAAGCGCGGGTTTTGGCGGGGTTTTGCCTCGCCGGGACGGTTTTTCGTGTTTCCGTTTCATCGCCCGCTCGGCCGCAACGCCATCGGGGCACACCACAGCTGCATTCACCTTCCAGGGACCCAACTGTCATGAACATCAAAATTGTTGGCGCCTTAGCCGCCGTTGCGCTGCTGGCGGCGTGCTCCTCCGACGACAAGATGGCCGCCACCGCCGCTGCTACCGGCGTTTCGTCCGGCCCGGTTGCGGGCAGCCAGGAAGACCTGGTCGCCAATGTCGGCGATCGCGTTTTCTATGCCTACAACATGTCCGCGCTGCAGACCGAAGGCAAAGCGACGCTCGACCGTCAGGCCGCCTGGCTCGCCAAGTGGGCGAAGAACAATGTGCAGGTTGCCGGCAACTGCGACGAGCGCGGCACCTCGGAATACAACATCGCGCTGGGCAACCGCCGCGCCAAGGCCTCACGCGACTACCTCGTCGCCAAGGGCGTGGCCGCTTCGCGCATCAGCACCATCAGCTATGGCAAGGACCGTCCGGTCGCGCTCGGCTCGAACGAGCAGGCCTGGCAGCAGAACCGCAA
>JAYTQP010000231.1:0-7501 GCA_043746675.1 Rhodospirillales bacterium
GATGAGGCAAGGACCATCAGGTCGGCGGCGCCATAAAAGGCGGCGAGCGCCGCATGGGGTTGCGGGCCGAGCAGGCGCACCCGATCCGCCAATCCCAAACGCGCGATCTGCGCCTGTAAATTGCCGCGCTCCGGCCCCTCACCGATGAGGAGCAAATCCATATTTTCGAGTTCCAGCATGGCCTCGATGGTCATGTCGTTGCGCTTACGCGGGATTAGCCCGCCGACCGAAATAAGGGTCGGCCGAGTCAGGCCTAGCTTGGCCCGCGCGGCCACCCGATCGACCGGGCGGAACTGGTCGGTGTCGATGCCGTTGCGCAGCACGGTAACCTTTGCCGGTGGCGCGCCGAGTTCCACCAGCCGGTCGCGCAGCCCGGAGCTTACCGAAATCAGGGCGTCGGCGCCCTTGATCGCCGCCGCGATGTAGCGCCTTGGAATGGCGTGGTCGGGAAACTCGGTGACATCGGAGCCGCGCACCGTCACCACCACCGGCTTGCCCAAGGCGCGCCCGAGCCAAACCGCGGCGACGCCATCGGGGTAGAGGTAATGTGCATCGATCAGGTCGAATTCCAACCCATCGGCCAGCATTCGCCGTAGCGCGCGCAGGCCGGCCCAGTAAAGTGTCAGCGGCGAAATTCCGCTGCCGATCTTGGGAACGGCCAACCAGCGCGGATGGTGCACCGACACGCCGTGCCGTTCTTCCCGCAGCGTGACCCGCGCCTGTCGGGACCAGGCGCCGAAGTGCCGCGACGTGAAGGGGAAATACGCAACCGGTGCCAAGACGGTGCTTTGCGCAAGCCCTGTGGCGAGGAGATGGCGGAGGCGATTTTCTACGAACACGCCGAAATTCGGATGTTCGTGATTGGGATATAAGGTGGTAAAGGTGAGCAGCCGCAAGCCGGAAGGATGGCTTGCGGCGGCTTGCGGCGCAAACTCAGTCATAGCAAAACGAGCTTGCCCGCATGGGCTATTTCGCTACCGACAATTCATCCAGCATGCGCTTGGCGGCATCGCGCTCGTCGAAATCCTTCTTGCCGAGCACAATCGGCCGCAGCGTCGAGAGAGCATCATCGTTGCGACCGACGGCTTTGAGCGCGACCGCATAGTGAAACTGCACCGTCGGGTCGGTCGGCAGTTGCTGGCTGGCCTGGTGGAGCAGCATCAGAGCAACCTCGGGCTTACCGGCACTGGTCAGGATCCAGCCGAGCGTATCGCCGATCTGCGGCGTTGGGTTCAGCAGATATGCCTTATGTGCGAGCGGCAGTGCTTTGCTGTCGCCGTGTTGTTGGTAAATCCAGGCAAGGTTGTTGAGGGCGGCAACATTGTTGGGTTGCAGATCCAGGACATGTTTCAACTCAGCTTCGGCATCCGTCGTCCGTCGGGCGGCAATATCGATCGAGGCCAACATCTGCAACGGGACGAGATCGTTGGGTTGTTTGGTAAGCCATGTCATCAACAGCGGGCGTCCCACCTCGGGTTTGCCCGCCAGGGACCAGGCTTGCGCCGCACGCGCTGCGAGATCGCCGCTCGGCGCCAGCTTGTATTCCGCGGCGAACACTTGCGCTGCATCCATCGGCCGGTTCGCGGTCAGCAGAACATTGCCCTTCATGCCACGCAGGGGGGCCTTGTTGCGGGGGTCCTGCGCCAATTCGTCGACAAGTTTCAAGGCGCCTTCGGCGCCGGTCGCATTGATCTCAACCGCGATCAGCGCCTGGATCATGCTGGCGCTGCCCGGATTGAGCGCCAATCCTTCCTGCAACAAGGCGCGGCTGGCGTCGAAGGCTTTTGCGGTGGCTAGCATATCAGCCAAAGTCCGCCGCGCCGGTTCATTGGCCGGATCGGCGGCGATTACGGCGCGGAGCTGGTTCTGGGCTTCGTCACTCTTTCCCATGACACTTAGCGCACGGATCTTGGCGGACAACAGCGCCTGGTTCGGAGCCTGGCCTTTCATCGCATCGTCGAGCAACGCCACCGCCTTGGCGCCATCGCGATTACGCGAGTAGAGGTCGGCGAGCCCGATGGTGACCGCAACATTGACCGGCGCCGCAGCGTGCGCGGTTTCCATGGTGACGATCGCGCGACCGATCCGTCCATCGAGCATATAGACGCCAACCAGAGCCGCCAGCGCCTGGTCATGCGCCGGCTGCTTGCTAAGGATTTCCGACAGCAGACGCTCGGCGTCCGCGGGGCGGTTTTGCAGCATCGCGATCTTGGCGAGGTTCAGCCGGGCCGGCACCGAATCAGGCCGCTCTTTCAAAACCGAGGCGAACGCGGTTGCGGCCGCATCGACATCCAACTGCGCCATCCGAACCATGCCGGTCAGGATCCCATAGGCTTCGGCGTTGGCCTTGGTCTGGTCGATCTTGGCAAGCGCGCTGGCCGCCTTGTCCACATCGCCGCCAGCCAGCGCCGCGACCACCAGCGCCTGTCCGGTCGCGGCCTGCTTTGGCGACAATTCGAGCGAGTGCTCCAAATCCTTGGCGGCCCCGCCGGCGTCGCCCAGCCCAAGGCGGGCGGAGGCCAGCCGGTTCAGAATGTCGGCGTTGTCGGGTGCCATCGACGCCGCTTTTTCGAACGACTGCAAGGCCTGCTGCGTCCGCCCGCTTTGCGCGTAGGCGCGCCCGAGCAGGTCCATCATTTCTGCGTCCGCAGTGCCGGCAGTCGCGGCGGCATCGAGCAACTTGATGGCATGGTCGGCGCGCTGGACCGCGAGGTCGATCCGCGCCATCAGCTTGATGCCGTCGAGGTCCCCTGGATTGCGCGCGATATATTTGCTCGCCGCCTCCACCGCCTGCTCGGCCTGCCCGAGATTAAACTTAATGATGGCCTGGAAGTAGTAGCCGCGCGGAAAGCGCGACAGCACGGCGCCGATCTTCGTCAGCGCCGCGTCGGCCGCCTGGAAGTCCTTGGCGCGTGCGCCCAACACTGCCTGCAGGTATACCGCCCCGGCACTGCGCGGCTCATTTTTCAAAACCGCATCGACATCCTCCTTCGCCTTGGCGTCCTGTCCGCTGGCGATGAGGATGTTGGCGCGTTCGAGGCGGGCCGGCGATGAACTGGGTGCAACCTCGATCGCGCTATCCAGCGCTGCCAGCGCCTTCGGTCGATCGCCATTCAGATTGGCCAACTGCGCTTTCAGTACCAACGCGTCGGCAGATTTGCCGTTGATCGAGAGCGCACGATCCACTTTGGCTTCGGCACCGGCATAATCGCGCTTGGCGATCAACACGCGGGCGGCCGCCAATGGCGGATCGACCTGCTGTGGGCCAAGTCGCTCGGCCTCGGCGAATGTCGCTGCGGCACCATCCATATTATCCATCTGCATCATCGCGATGCCGCGGGTAACCAGGATACTGACGGCAATTTCCGGCGGTTGGCCGGTTGCCGGGAAATCGCGCAGCAGTTCCTTGAACTTGCCCTGCGCCATGTAGGTTTGCGCCAGCAACGGCGTCACCGCGCGCGGATCGAAACCATTGTCGCGCGCCAGGCGGAATTCCTTTTCCGCCGCAACCGGATCGTCCAACCTGATCTGCACCAGCCCGAGGCGAAAATGCGCCTCCGAATTGGTTGGGTCGTCGCGCACCACATTGCGCAATTCGATTTGGGCCGCCTTGAGGTCTCCCTTTTCGATCAGCGCGCGGGCGGATGCAAAATTGTCCGCCTTGTGGACGAACTTCCACCAGGCGCCGCCTGCGGCACCGCCGACAATAATTACTACCACGAGGAGAATCAGCAGCTTCTTCATGTGACCGTCAATCCATATGCTATAGCGTTCGGTGGCAATTGCGGGCGCCCGACAAGGCCGAGGCCATACCATAACGTATCATACCGCATGGCAGGCTGCATCGGTTGGATCATTTTTCTTCGCCGTCGGGGTCGGCGGCACCCACCACCGGGGCCGCTTCCACCGATATTTCATGTGCTTCCAAGAGCGCGTAGAGCGTTGGGCGACTGACCCCAAGCAGCTTGGCGGCGCCGGCGTAACGGCCGCCGCTGCGGTCCAGCGCCTTGAGCAGCACCACCCGCTCGGCGCGGGTTCTGGCCGCCCGCAAATCCAGATCCTCTCGGGCGCCCTCGCCGGCCGATAGCTCAAGATCGGCGGCGTCGAGCAGGCGCCCATCGGCCATGACGGCCGCGCGTTTCATGCGGTTTTCCAGTTCGCGTACATTGCCGGGCCAGGAATGCACCTCTATTGCTGCGACCGCAGCTTCGGTGAAGCCACGCAGGTTGCGACTGAACTCCTTATTGTAACGCCCCAAAAAGTAGCGCGCCAGCAGCATAATATCGCCTGGGCGTTCCCGCAGCGGCGGAATTCGCACCGTTATAGAATTCAGCCGGTATAGCAGGTCGCTCCGAAATCGCCCGCTGCCCACCTGATCGTCCAGGTTCATGTTGGTCGCCGAAACGACCCGCACATCCACCGGGATCGACTGCCGCCCGCCGACCCGCTCGACCACCTGTTCCTGCAGGAAGCGCAGCAGCTTGACCTGTAATTGGTAGGGCAGATCGCCGATTTCATCGAGAAACAGCGTGCCTTTGTTGGCCGCCTCGATCTTTCCGATAGTTTGTTTGACTGCGCCGGTGAAGGCACCGCGCTCGTAGCCGAACAACTCGCTTTCCAGCAGATTTTCCGGAATGGCACCGCAATTAATCGCCACGAACGGGCCTTTCGCGCGAACCCCCATATCATGCAGGGCGCAGGCAAGCGCTTCCTTGCCGGTGCCGCTTTCGCCGAGCAGCAGCACGCTCACATTGGTGGGCGCCAGCCTTTCGATCGTCCGGCATACTTTCAGCATGCTATCGGACGATGCGATGATCCGCTTGATCGGCGAGGCCGACGGCGCCTCGGCCAACCGCCGGTTTTCATCTTCCAAGGCATAGAGCCGTTGTGCCCGCGCGATGATGGTGCGCAATAGCTCGATATCCGTCGGCTTTTCGCAGAAATCATAGGCGCCGCCGCTCACCGCCCGGAGCGCATGGGCGCGTTCGCCATGGCTGGTGGCGACGACAACCTTCATCTTCGGCAGAAGTCTGACAAATGCCTCAAGCGTGGCGAAGCCCTCGCTCACGCCATCGGCGTCTGGCGGCAGTCCAAGATCGGTGACCGCGACAGCGGGTTGCTCCCTTTGCGCGAGTGCAACCGCCTGCGCCCGATGATGGGCGAAATGAAGATCATATTCCGGGAAAGCCCAACGATATTGACTGCACAATCCCTCATCGTCTTCAACGATCAGCAGTTTCGCCTTGGCCATCCACACCCCATCTACGGTATCGCGCCGGTACGCTCAACTACGCGACGGCCAACATAGCTTCCACTTCGCCAATATTCCACCAGCCCGCATTTCTCACAGGAGCGCGCGATGATTGGCCGGGATTGTTCGTCGCTGGCGCCTTGAGGAACGCGGCCTGGGCTAATGTCCAGGCAAGCGACGAAGGGTGCCCCCTTCGAACAAGGCAGATGCGGACAAGACCAAGCAAGCATGCACGATCCCTGTGAGAAATGCGGGCTAGCGCCCCATCGGCTAACGGTCGGTTGGTTGAGGGTGGGTCGGCAGATCATGCTTCGAGGGTTGTGCCGCGAGGGTTTCCATCGGCGGTAGCAGAATGCGCACGGTGGTTCCCGCTCCAGGCGTGCTGCTGACCTGAAGTTCGCCGCCCGCTTCGCGCACCAGTTCGCGCGCCTGAAACGCGCCGATGCCACTTCCCAGCGGCTTGGAGGTGGTAAACGGACGAAACAGCGCGTCTCGGATGAAGGTCGGGGTCATACCGGTTCCCCGATCGATGACATCGATCGTCGCCCGATGCCCGTCACGTCGCAAGACCACCTGCACGGGTGCGGGGTCGTCGCCGGGCACGCAGCGTTCCAGCGTCGCCTCGACCGCATTGTTGAGCAGATGCGTCATAACCGCATCGAAGCTTGCCGGGTTCATCGCCACGGTGATGTCGTCGTTATCCAAGGTTAGCCCGATGGTAACCCGCCGCCCCTGCGGACGCCCGGCTACGATGGCCTCCAACCGCTGATCGAGCCGCACCAACGCACGCGTGAATTCCGTTTCTGGGGCTTGCAGCCGACGCAGCAGCCCGGTGATGCGGCTGACCGACGCTCGCACGGTCACCAGCATGTCGCGCTGGAAATCGGGATTGCTGAGATGCCGCTCGGCGTTGACGAGCAGCATGGAGAGTTGGCTGGAAACGTTCTTGATGTCGTGCGCGACGAATGCGAAGCGTTTGCCGTAATCGTTCAAGGCTCGGGTCTGCATCAGGGTTTCGGCGGCCTGCTGGACGGCGATGGCCGCGCAAACCTGGCGCGAGACAATGGCGAGCAATTCGAACACCTCGTCGTCCAGTCTGAAGCTGGTGCGTGATGGTTTGACCAGGATAAAGCCGATCATGCCGGCATCGGCCGCCCCGGCGACACCATGTTGGGGCATCCGCGGCAGTTTCACCGCCAGCCAGGCATCCATCAGTACCGGATTTGCGTCGCTTAGGTCCGGTCGATCGGGCAGCACGATCACCTGCGCGCCGGCGTACAGGGCGACGATCAGCGCGTCGGTGGGCGGAAAAGCGGTGACCGCCGCTGGCATGTTCCATGAACCGGCCCAGGCAAATCCGCTCTCCCCGATCGCGGGGGTAGTTGCGGTGGCGACGCTTCCGCCGGCGGCGAAGCCGCTATCGTTGAGGTAGAGCGCCCCGCCCGGACTATCGACGATCCCCGCGACCACCCGGATCACCCGATTATGCAGCGGGGTGAAGGCGTCGTCGCCGGCCAGCATGGCGATGCTGCGCATCCATTCCTGTTCGTAGTCATAGCGTCGGCTGAAGAAATGCGAGACCACCAGGCGCTGGAGCCACGACCGCGCGCTGCCGGAAGTGAGCAGAACGGCGATACTGACAAAGCCGGCAAAAAACAGCCCGACCTGCGCCGCCGCCCCCCAATCAGCCCCGAGATAGCGCAGCACTTCCCCGGTAACGGCCAACCCGATCAGAAATACGCCGGCCAGGATAAGGGTGGCGCTATGAAACACCGCCTGCCGAGACACATGGATATCGATCGCCCAATTCCGGTTTCGGGCGGCGCCAACCGCCAGCAGCGGCACGACGAAGCCGGCCGCAATGGCGCGGGCATTGACCATGGCCAGCGATAATTGCCCGAACAGGGCGGCATCCGCCCACAACACGACGTCATATACAAACAGCGCGCCGAGGGCGATACATGGTAAATTAATGTGCCATTTTGTCGCGGGCGCGGCGTTTCGGTAGAGATTTTCGACCAGCAGCAGGTTGCAAACCGCCAGGCCAAGCCGCAGTCCGATGGCCACCGACCATAACGCAATGCCGCTCCGCAGCGCATAGCCGGATACCACGCCGACCCCAACCACCAGCGCGCCGATCAGGCCGGTAACGATGAAGGCCTGCAGCACCATGCCACGCCCGGGGACGGTCCGCCGATAGAGGTGAAGCAGAAAACAGTACCAGACGATGGAGCGAAGCAAATCGGTCAA
>JAYTQP010000232.1:0-4222 GCA_043746675.1 Rhodospirillales bacterium
GCCAGTTCGCGCGTCGGCTCCAGGATCAGGCTGCGCGGCATGCGCGCGCGGGCGCGGCTGCCGGACAGGATATCGAGCATCGGCAAGGTGAAGCCGGCGGTTTTGCCGGTGCCGGTCTGCGCGCAGCCCAGCACATCGCGGCCCATCAGCACGTAGGGGATAGCCTGTTCCTGGATCGGCGTGGGCGTGGTGTAGCCCTTTTCGCGGATCGCCTGCAGGATCGGTTCGGACAGGCCGAGGGCGGCGAAGCCAGATTCTGGCGCGGTCTCCGCCTCGTAGGAATAATCATCCGGCATTTCCGGATAATCATAGTCGTCGCCAGCGTCAGCGGCGGGATGCGGCGCGCCGGTTTCGGCGGGCGTTCCGGTGTGGTCGATTTCGGCTTGGGCAGGTATGTTGGTCAAACGATCGGTGCTTCCAGGTCAGGCGGCCGGCACGGCGGGGCAGGTTGCGCGCGCCGCCCCCGCGTGCCGCCGCGCGCATGTCCGCCGCATATCTTGAATGCCGGCGATAAAGTCAAGGATTGCCTGCCCCGCGAGGCGCATGACAGCGAGTTCACGCCCGCAACTGTGCTGTTTGTGCCATATCGCTGCGGTGTTTGGCCCGGTCCCGATGGCTGCCACCACGATCGAACTATCTTCAGCATGAAGCTGCCGCCGCCTCGCGAAACTGGTGGTCGCATCGGCTAATCCCTACTCTGCCGGCGCTGGCTGCGCTTTCAGCGCGCGCCGGCGGCGCGGCTGCAACGCCAAGTAGATCACCGGCGTCGTAAAAAGCGTCAACGCCTGCGACACGATCAGCCCACCAATAATCGCGATCCCGAGCGGCCGCCGCAGTTCCGCCCCGGTGCCCCAGGCGATCGCCAGCGGCACCGCCCCGGCCAGGGCGGCCAGGGTTGTCATCATGATCGGCCGGAAGCGTTCCAGGCAGGCGGCAAAAATCGCGTCCTGCGGGGTTTTGCCGTGCTGGCGTTCTTCCTCCAGCGCAAAATCGATCATCATAATGGCGTTCTTTTTCACGATCCCGATCAGCAACAGCAGCCCGATGATCGCCATGATCGAAAGATCGAGCCCGAACGCTTCCAGCGCCAGCAGCGCGCCCAGGGTCGCCGACGGCAGAGTGGACAGGATGGTAATCGGTTGGATCAGGCTTTCATAGAGCACGCCGAGCACCAGATAGATCGTCAGCAGCGCGGCCACGATCAGCACCGGCTGCGATGACAGGCTTTCCTGGAGCCAGCGGGCGTTGCCGGCGAACTCGCCGCGGATGCTGTCGGGCAGGCGCAGTTCGGCCACCGCCTGCAGCACCGCCTTCGCCGCGTCGCCCTGCGCCACCCCGACGGCGGTGTTGAAGAACAGCGTCGCCGCCGGGAACTGGCCCTGATGGCGCACTGCCAGCGGCGCATTGCCGCGTTCCACGCGCACCAGCGCGCCGAGCGGGACCTGCTTGCCGTTGCTGGCGCCGACGAAAATCCGGTTCAGCGCGGTCGGATCGGTTTGCAGCGCAGGGTCCACTTCCTCCACCACGCGATACTGGTTGCGCGCCGCGTAGATGATTGAAATCTGCCGCTGGGCGAAGGCATTGTTCAGCGCATTGTCGATCGCGCTGACCGAAACCCCGAGCCGCATCGCTGCATCGCGGTCGATCACCAGATTTGCCTGCGGCGAAGTGCGGTCCTGATCGGACGAAACGTCGGTCACCGCTGGCACGCTTTGCAGCCGGTCTTCCAGCTTTTGCGTCCACTGCCGCAGTTCAGCCAGATCCGCCCCCAGCAGTACGAACTGGTTGGACGCCCCGCCCCGCCCGCCGCCGCGCAAATCTTGTGCCGCAAACAGAAAGGTCTGCACCCCGCCGAGTGCTACCAGCTTGGGCCGCAGGCGGTTGATGATGGCGTCCGCGCCCACCCCGTCGCGTTCGGTCAGCGGCTTCAGCGCGACGGTCAAATTGCCGCGATTGAGCGTCGAAAACCCCGAACTCACGCCGATCGTAGAGGCGACTGCCGACACCGCCGGGTCTTTCAAAATCACGTCCACCACCGCGCGCTGGCGTTTTGCCATCGCCGCGAAGCTCACCTCCGGTCCGGCCAGCGTGCTGCCCTGGATCAGGCCGATATCCTGGTTCGGAAAAAAGCCCTTCGGCACGATCACCCACAGCCAGAGGGTCAGCAGAAAAATCAATGGCGTGGCCAGCAGAACCAGCCAACTGTGCCGCAGTGCCAAGCCCAGGCTTTGCGCATAGGCGTCGCGCGCCAGCACGAAGCCGCGATCAACGGCGCGGTCCACCCGGCCCCACCAGCCGCCGATCGGGCCGGTTTCGGGTTTTAGGAATTGCGCGCACAGCATCGGCGTCAGGGTCAGCGAAACCGCCGCCGAGATCACAATGGCAATCGTCAAAGTGGCGGCGAATTCGTGGAACAGCCGCCCAATCACGCCGCCCATGAACAGCACCGGGATGAACACCGCCACCAGCGACAGGCTGATCGACAGCACAGTGAAGCCGACCTGCCGGGAGCCTTCCAGCGCCGCCTGCATCGGCGTCGCACCGCGCTCCATATGCCTTGTGATGTTCTCTATCATAACGATGGCATCATCGACGACGAAGCCGACCGAAATGGTCAGCGCCATCAGGCTGAAATTGTCCAGCGCGAAGCCCTCGAACCACATCCCCACCAGGGTGCCGGCAATCGACAGCGGCACGGTAACGCCCGCCGCGATGGTTGGCACCAGCCGGCGCAGGAACAGCAGGATCACCAGCAGCACCAGCACGATCGAAATGCCCAGGCTGATCTGCACGTCGTTGACGCTGGCGCGGATGGTCTGGGTGCGGTCGGACAGGATGGTCAGCGCGATGCCGGACGGCATCCAGGATTGCAGCAGTGGCAGCAGCGCCTTGATTCGGTCTACCGTTTCGATCACGTTGGCATCCGTGGTCTTGCTGATGCTCAGCAGGATCGCCGGCTGCCGCCCGAACGATGCCGCCAGCCGCGCATTGGCCACCCCGTCCACCACTTCCGCCACATCGCGCAACCGCAACAGCCCGGTGCGCGTGCTTTTGATCACCAGCGGCGCATAATCCGCGGCCTGGGTGAGCTGGCCGTTGATTGCCAGGCTCTCCGCCCGCTCCGGCCCCTGGAACCCACCGACCGGGCCCATCACGTTCGATTTGCGGATAATGGTATAGATATCCTGCCCCGAAAGGCCGGCCGCCGCCAGCGCCGCCGGATCCAGCCGCACCCGCACCGCCGGCTTTTCCGCCCCGTTCACGGTAACCTGGGCGACGCCCCCCACCTGCGACAGGCGCTGGGCGAGAATACTGTCGGCGGCATCGTAGACCTCGCCCATCGAGCGTGTGTCCGACGTCAGCGCGATGGTCATCACCGGCGCTTGCGCGGGATTGAATTTGCGGAAATACGGCCGCATCGGCAGATCGCTCGGCAGATCGTTGGTGGCCGCGTTGATCGCCGCCTGCACATCCTTGGCGGCGCCGTCGATCTGCCGGCTCAGGTCGAACTGCACCACCACCGAGCTCGCGCCGATGGTGGAGGTCGAGGTGATTTCCGACACGCCGGGGATTTCGCCGAGATGGCGTTCCAATGGTGCCGCGATCGAATTGGCCATGGTTTCGGGGTCCGCGCCGGGCCGGCTGGCGAACACCACGATGACGGGGATATCCACGCTCGGCAGTGGCGCCACCGGCAGGAAGCGGTAGGCCACCACGCCTGCAATCGCCAGCCCGAGCGACAGCAGAAACGTCGCCACCGGCCGGCGGATGAAGATCGCCGAGAAACCCATGGCGTTACGCCGCCGGGACCGTTTTGGGCGGACCGGCCCAGCGCAGCCGGACCTGCTCGAACGCGAGATAGATCGCCGGGGTGGTGTAAAGCGTCAGGAACTGGCTCAGCAGCAGCCCACCGACGATGGTCACCCCGAGTGGGAAGCGCAGTTCGGACCCGCTGCCGCCCTCGATCACCAGCGGCAGCGCGCCGAGCAAGGCCGCCATGGTGGTCATCATGATCGGGCGGAAGCGCAGCAGGCAGGCTTCCTCGATCGCCGCCGCCGGGCTGATGGCGCGGGTGCGCTCGGCCTCCAACGCGAAATCGATCATCATGATGGCGTTCTTTTTCACGATGCCCATCAGCAGCACGATGCCGACCAGCGCCACCAGCGACAGATCGGCGCCCACCAGCATCAGTGCCAGCACCGCGCCAATGCCGGCCGACGGC
>JAYTQP010000233.1:0-6630 GCA_043746675.1 Rhodospirillales bacterium
CACCGGCGCGGGCAGCGGGATCGGCCGGGCCGTCGCCCTTGCTTTCCTCGCGCGAGGCGATGCCGTCATCCTGGCGGGTCGGCGCGCCGACGCCTTGCAAGAGACCGCCGCCGCCAGCGCAGCTGGCGCGCGAGCCATCCCTGTCCCTACCGACATAGCCGATCCAGCAGCCGTCGCCGCCCTGTTCGACGGGGCCGTGGCAAGGGCGGGGCGCCTGGATGTCCTCTTCAACAATGCTGGGCGCGGCGCGCCGCCCGTCCCCTTCGAGGACCTCCCCTTGGAGACTTGGCGGGCTGTCCTGGACGTGAACCTCACCGGCGCCTTCCTGTGCGCCCAACACGCCGTGCGCCAGATGAAGCGCCAGAGTCCGCGCGGCGGCCGGATCATCAATAACGGCTCAATCTCCGCCCATTCGCCGCGCCCCCATTCGGCGCCCTATACGGCTACCAAGCACGCCATGACCGGCCTCACGAAATCCATTTCGTTGGACGGACGCGCCTTCGACATCGCCTGCGGCCAGATCGACATCGGCAACGCCGCCACCCCGATGACCGCCCGCATGGCCAAAGGCGTGATCCAGCCGAGCGGCGAAATGATGGTCGAACCCACCATGCCGGTCGATAATGTCGGCAAGACCATCGTCTACATGGCGGGGCTAGACGCGGACGCCAACGCCATGTTCGTGACCGTGATGGCCACCAAAATGCCCTTCGCCGGGCGCGGCTAAACTCGGCGCTGGATCGCGCGCACAGGGCGTCGATCGCGCCGATCTTCGGGGCGCCGACGACGGCGCATGAACGTTCCCCCTAACCACAAAGCACATGACCAGCGAGCGGCCGTGTGGATTGCCGGACGCGGATATCTTGTGCTGTACTCGCGCGAACAATCGAAGGAAACTCCTGATGAACGCACCTCAACGCCTGCGCGCCTTGCTCGCCAAGCCCGGCCTGATCGTCATGCCCGCGGTATGGGATGGCATCACCGCCAAGCTGGCTGCCGAGGCCGGCTTCGAAACCGCCTTCCTGTCCGGCTCCTGCTGTGCGGCCAGCCGGCTCGGCGGGCCGGACCTGGATCTGATCTCGTTCGGCGAAATGTTCGACAGTTTCACCATGGTCCACAACGCCGCGCCGCATACCCTGATCCTGGCCGATGGTGACCACGGCTATGGCAACGCGATGAACGTGCAGCGCACGGTGGCCGCCTATGGCCGCGCCGGCGCGGCTGCCGTGCTGATCGAGGACAAGATCACTCCGCGCGCGCTGACCGCGGTCGGCAAGCCCTGCATTCCGCGCGAGGAAGCGCGCATGAAAATCCGCGCCGCCGTTGCCGCCGCCAAAGAGAGCGGCATTCTGGTGCTGGCGCGCACCGATTGCCGCCCGACCGCCGGGATGGACGAGGCCCTCGCACGGATCGAAATGTATGTCGCCGAGGGCGCTGACATCGTGTTTTTCGATTCCCCCGTCGATGACGACGAAATCCGCCGCTCGATCGCCGCCGCAAAGGGCACGCCGATGTTCGCCGTGCTGTCGCCGGGCGGCAACAACACCCCGAGCATCGCGCACGCCGAAACGCTCGGCCTGAAGATCGGCACTTTCCCGACTATCATGCTGTCGCCGGCGATCGCGGCGATGAAATCCGGCCTCGCCGCGCTGCAAGCCGGCCAGTCCGCCGCCGCAACCGCCTTGCCGGCAGCCGAGCACCGCGCCACCGTCGGCTACGGCGCCTATGAGGAGCATGCCAAGCAGTTCATTGCCTGATCGGCCGGCGCTGTTTCAATCGAACAAGGTCGCCAGCCGCCGCTTGATCTGGTCGGCGATATACAGCGCCAGCGCCTGAATGGTCGAAGTCGGGTTCACCCCGCCCGAGGTTACCCAGATGCTGCCATCGACGATGAACAGATTGTTCACGTCGTGGCGGCGTCCCCGTTGATTGACCACCGAACGTCGCCGATCGCGCCCCATCCGTGCCGTGCCGCGCAAATCGCCGGGACTGGTCAGCCGGGTTTGCGAGGTGCGGATGTTGTGGGCGGCGCTGGCGATGTCGCCGAGCGCGAACGGCGCGCCCCGGTTGCCGTGTGCGTCGAAAACTCCAAAAACTTTTGTCCGTTAGCCCGCATTTCTCACAGGCGCCAGCGACGAACAAGGCTGATGCGGACAAGACCAAGCAAGCATGCGCGCTCCCTGTGAGAAATGCGGGTTAGCCCCAGCGTTTCAGGAACCAGCGATGCAGGCGGTTGGCCCGGCTGGCTTTGCGCAAGAAGGCGGCGGCCTGGGGCAGACGCTTGCGCAAAGCGCGGTCCAGCCAGTCCGGCGCATGATCCATGCCGTTCTGCACCGCCAACGCATGCAAGGCGGCGCGGCGCAATCGCTGCACGGTTGGCGCCATCATCCGCCGACCTCATGCAGCAGGAAGCTGCCCCAGAGCCGGTTCATCAGGCGCTTATAGCCGGACTTGTTGGCCGGCCCGGTGGCGTCGATCACATCCACCGCGTAACGGCAGCGCTCATTGTCGGATTGCGCAATGAAGGGTGCTGCCTGCGCCATGAAACGCTCGATCGGCTCCTGCACCCCGCGCGGCACCGTCGCCAGCCGGTCCCAGGCTGCATCGCCAGGGCGCGGGCGCGGCTCGGGCTCGTGCACCACCACGCCGCCATCGCGCAGTTGCACCCGCAGCGCGGTGACCGGGCGGCCGTCCGGCGTGGTCCAGCAGTAAGGCAGACCGGAGCCGGCATTGCCATGCACCCGCGCCAGTTCGCCGCGCATTTGCGTGTTCTGGCCGGCTAGGCCCTGGGCGGCGCTGCGGGCGGCGGAGAGTTCGCGGGTTTGCGCCTGCAAAACCCTGGCCTGCGCGGCTAGTTGGGTTGCTACCCCGGCCCGTGCGGCGTCGGCCTGCGCGGCGGCGGTTCGGGTTTCATGCAGTACCGCTTGCAGCGCATTGATCTGACCGACCTGCGTGTCCAGCCGGGCTTGCAAGGCAGCGCCGACGGCGGCGGCTGTGGCCTGGCGGTCACGCTGGTCCCGCAACGCCTGCCGCGCCCCTTCGCGCCGGAACAAAAGGGCGGACGCTGCCAGCAGCAGCAGAAAAACCAGCAGCAGCATGATCTCAGCCATTGTCAGCCCGAGCACCATGCCGCGCCGATAGCCCTGGGCGTCGGCCAGACGGCGGGTCATTTCCGGCTGGCGGCAAGCTGCGCGGTAATCGCCTCGGCGATTTCCACCAGCGCGTCCTGCAACTGCGCCAGGGCGGCGGTCGAATGCGCCAGGCTGGCGCGGATGTCGCGCTGGGCGGCTTGCATGCTGGCGGCGTCCTCTCCCAGCACACTGGCCAGCCGGGCCGATTGCGCCTGCGCCGCGCCGAGGCTTTGCGCGAGGCGGTTGGCTTCCCGCCCGAGCGCCTCCAGCGGGCCGAGATCGCCAAGCCGGACAAACATGCTGTCCATATGTTCGACCACCCGCGCCAGGCTGCGCTGGCGCTGGCTGTCGGCCTCGGCGGCATCTTCCAGCGCATCGACCAGGGTTTGGACACGGCCGCCGATCAGGTCGAACTTGGCGGTCAGCAAATCCGACGGCACCTGCACCGCGCCGATCCGGTTCACCAGCGCGCCGACCTGCTGGGCGATCCGCCCGCCATGGTCCACTTGCGCATCCAACTGGGTTTGCGTGCGCATCCGGAAGGTTTCAAATTCAAGCACCGCTGCGGCCAACTGGTCACGCAGCCGGGTCGCCAGATGCTGGGTTTCGCGCTCCAACTGCGCGTCCTCGGCTTCGCCATCCGGCCGCATCTGCGTGAACACCACCCGCAGCGCGATGCCGGCGACGGTGGAAAACAGCGACACCCCGAACGATGCGATCAGCGCCTCGACCAGATCGCCGCGCGGCCCGGCCTGGCTTTCCACCGCGATCAGCGCGGCCGACAGGCTCGCCAAAGTCAGCAAAAACCCGAGATAATAGCAATTATCGCCGAGCCGGTCGGGCTGATCGGCGAACCAACCCGCCCGCCAGCACATCAGCGCATAGAGCACGATCAGCGCCACCGAAGCCACCGCCGTCGGCAGCCCCGGCAGCCCGGACAGCCGGGCGGACAAAATCCCGACGAAGCCGAACGACGCCGCCAGCACGAACAGCCCATGATCCGGCCAAACGCTCACCTTGCGCGGCTTGGGCGCCGGCAGCCGCGCCAGCTTGGCCCTCAGGCTGCCGGGTGCGTCATTGGAATCCCGCTCCATTATCGCTTCCGCATGTCGAGTATCGCTTCCGCATGTCGAGGCGATCACGATACCACGTAAACAGCCCGCTGCCGACGATCAGCCCGGCGCCGGCGAAGGTCCAGCGATCCGGGATATCGTCGTAGAACACGAAGCCGAATAGTGTCGCCCACACCAGCAAAGTGTAGCTATAAGGCTGCACTGCGGCGGCTTCCGCGTATTGCATGGCCTTGGTCAGCGCCAGATGAGCGCCGGCGCCGAGCAGCGATATCGCCAACATCCAGGCCCAGTCTTCGGCGGACATCGGCGCCCATTCCAGTGGCCCGACGACGGAACTGGCCAGCAGCCCGACCACCGCCGACCATAGCAAGGTGGTGTCGGCGCTATCGGTGCGCGCGCACAGCCGCAGCAGCACCTGGTAGAGCGCCCACAGGAACGCCGCGCTCAACGGGATCAGCAGCGGCCACGATAGGTGCGCGAAGCCCGGCCGCACCACCACCAGCACGCCGATAAACCCCATAACCACCGCCAGCGCGCGCGGCAGATCGACCCGTTCACCCAGCACCGGCGCCGCCAGCGCCACCACGATCAAGGGGGAGGCGGCCCCGAGCGCATGCGCGTCGGCCAACGGCAGATAGCGGAACGCCAGCACGAAGGCGCCGGCTTCCACCACCGCGATGAAGGCGCGGGTGAACTGCAACCAGGGCCGCGTGGTGCGCGCGGTTCGTAAAATGCCCTTGCGCCAAACTAGCATGACGACGAAAACGCAGTAGAACCCGTACCGGATCCACATCAACTGGGCGACGCTATGGTCGCGCACCATCCATTTGCTGGCGGCATCCATGCTGGCGAAAGCCGCCATCGCCAGTACGGTCAGGGCTGGCCCCCAAAAGGCGCGCGCAATGATGGCAGTGACTCCGGTTCGGCGAACGGTCCAGTCCCAACGCTCAGCGCCCGAGCGTTGGGCGACCCGGCTCACAAAATCAAGGGTCAGTGGTAAAATCTGACGGTTCTTTCCGTGTCATTCCTACCATTTGGCGACGCGTTGGACCCGAGGGTGCGGGCGACGATGCAATCGCGTCCTATTCCGCCGCCATCCTTGGCGGATCGACCATCGCCGTCGCCAGTTGCAGATCGACCGACAGCAGCCGCGAAATCCCGCGTTCCTGCATGGTAACGCCGTATAGCCGGTCCATCCGTGCCATCGTCATCGGGTGATGGGTTACCACGATGAAGCGGGTGGCGGTTTCCCGCACCATGTCTTCCAGCAGATTGCAGAACCGATCCACATTAGCGTCGTCCAGCGGCGCATCGACCTCATCGAGCACGCAAACCGGGGCCGGGTTGCAGCGGAACACCGCGAAGATCAGCGACAGCGCGGTCAGCGCCTGCTCGCCGCCGGATAGCAGCGACAGCGTGGCGAGCTTCTTGCCCGGCGGCTGGGCGTAGATTTCCAAGCCAGCTTCCAGCGGATCGTCGGAGCCAACCAGCGCCAGATGGGCACGGCCACCGCCGAACATGCGGGCGAACAGGGTTTGGAAATGGCTGTCGATCTGCGCGAAAACCGCGGACAGGCGATCGCGGCCTTCCCGGTTGAGATGCCCGATCGAGCCGCGCAATTTGGCGATGGCCGAGGTCAGTTCACCCGATTCGCGCACGATGGTTTCGATCTGGGTGGTAATTTCCGCCGCCTCGATGTCGGCGCGCAGATTGACCGGCCCCATTTCCTCGCGCTCGCGTTGCAGCCGTTCCAGCTTGCGGCGGTTTTTTTCCTCCGCCTCTGGCCCGCAATCGGCCGGCGGATCGGGCAAGGCAGGGGTGGCGCCGAGCCGTTCGAGGATGCGTTCGGCGACAATTCCCCAGGCCTGGTCGGCCGCCGCACTTTCGGCTTCGGCGCGAATGGTCGCCTCACGCGCGGCGGCCAGCGCGGCTTCGGCGGCGCGGGCGGCGCGGTCGGCGGCCAGCGCGCGGCCATCGGCCAGCAGCACCGCTTCGGCGGCCAGCCGATGCTGCTGTTCGGCGACTTCGAGCAGATCGCGCGCGGCGGCGCGGCGGGCGGCGATTTCACCGGGGGCGGCCTGCAAGGCGGCCAGTTCATCGCCGGCGTCGCGGTTGCGTTGGCGCAAATCGGCCACGCGGGCCTGGGTATCGCCGGCCCGCTGCTGCCAGACCGCCCGTTCGCTGGCGATGGCGGCTCGTCGGGTGCGGCAGGCCTCTGCCCGCCGCCGCAAACCGTCGCGCTCGGCGCGCGCGGCCGCCTCGGCGGTGCGCGCGGTTGCCAGGGTGGCGCGCGCCTGTTCCATGGCGGCGCGGGCGGCGGCGGGGTCGGCCAGATCGGCCATCGCGGCACGGGCATTAGCCAACTGCGCCTCGGCCTCGCGCTTCGTTTCGGCCAGTTCGCCGGCCTGCTGATCGAGTGCCGCCAT
>JAYTQP010000234.1:0-3919 GCA_043746675.1 Rhodospirillales bacterium
ACCAGGTTCCAGGCCATCGCGCAGGGGCCGGTTTTGCGCACCAGAACCGCCGAGCTTTCGAAGCCTGCGGCTTTTTCGGCGTCGTGTTTGCCGGAACGATAGAGGAACGGCAGGATGAATTGTTCGCCGTCGAGCGCGCGTTCGACGATTTCGAAGCCGGTGTGGCGGTTGAACAGCGCGTCCCAGGCGGTATCGGAAAAGCGCCAGAAATCCCAGGGCATGTCGTGCATGCCGAGGGTCTGGTGGGTGGCGATCAAAGCGAGCGCGCCGGGTTTCATCACCGCGTTCATCTGCGGCACCACCGCCCAGGGCATCATGATATGTTCGAACACGCTGACCGAGAGCACCGCGTCGAAGCTTTCGGGGGCGAAATATTGGCTGAGCGCGTGGGCATCGCCGACGACATCGACGTTGTCGCCGGGCAGCACGTCCAGCACCACGCAGTCGCCGCTGGTGAATTCGGCGCTGCGATCGACCCGGCTGCGGGCGCGGCCGCCGATATCGAGGGTGCGGGCGCCGGGAACGGCGTTGACGCTGGCGAAGAAGCGGCGGGCCATCAGCGGGGTGGGGTAGAGCGCCATCCGTTCGGCGATCAGATCAGCCAGGTCGGCGCGCACGGTGCGCCCGCGATCGGTGGTGAAGACGATCGCGGTTTCGGCGGCGAAGCCGGCATGGCTGCGCAGCACCTGCACGGCGAAGCCGCGGCCGCGGCCAACAACTGCTTCCACGCCGCCATGCGGCAGGCCGACCTCGGTGAAGGCGGCCAGGAAGCGATCGCCGGTAAGCGCCACCCGGTCGAGCCGTTCCTGCGGATGGTGGAACCAGCCGAATACCCGCAATCCGTTGAAAAACTTGGTCACGCTGTCCACCATGAACTGGCAGCCGTCAATTACCATGGTCGGATCGCTTCGCGGCTCGGGTTGATTTGCGCCGGGTGCCGGCAGCCCTTAAAAGAGCGCCTTCCTTCCTTACAGCAGCAGCCGCGGGAGCCAGTCAATGGCCAGCTACCAGTACGTCTATGTCATGAAAGACCTCACCAAGGCCTATCCCGGCGGCCGTGAAGTGTTCAAAGGGATCACGCTGTCTTTCCTGCCCGGCGTGAAGATCGGCGTGCTTGGGGTGAACGGCGCCGGCAAGTCCACGCTGCTGAAAATCATGGCCGGGGTGGAAAAGGAGTATGGTGGCGAGGCCTGGGCGGCCGAAGGGGTGCGGGTTGGCTACCTCGAACAGGAACCCAAGCTCGACGAAAGCAAAACCGTCACCCAGAACGTGCAGATGGCGTTCGGCAAGCTGCGTGGCGCGCTCGATCGGTTCAACGCGATTTCCAACCTGTTCGCCGAGCCGATGGATGACGACACCATGAACGCACTGCTCGCCGAGCAGGGCGACTTGCAGGAACTGATCGACGCCGAGGATGGCTGGGAACTCGAACGCCGCATCGAAATCGCACTCGATGCACTGCGCTGCCCGCCGCCGGATAGCCCGGTGACTCACTTGTCCGGCGGTGAGCGCCGGCGGGTGGCGCTGTGCCGGCTGCTGCTGGAAAAGCCGGATATCCTGCTGCTCGACGAACCGACCAACCATCTCGACGCCGAAAGCGTCGCCTGGCTGGAAAAAACCCTGCGCGATTTCACCGGCACCGTGCTGGTCATCACCCATGACCGCTACTTCCTGGAAAACGTCACCAACTGGATCCTGGAAATCGAGCGCGGCCGGGGCTATCCGTTCGAGGGCAATTATTCGAGCTGGCTCAACCAGAAGCGCAAGCGGCTGGCGCAGGAGGAGAAAGAGGAAACCTCCCGCATGCGCGCCTTGGACGCGGAAGCCGAATGGATCAGCAGTTCCGCCCGCGCCCGGCAAACCAAAAGCCGCGCCCGCATCGCGAAATACGAGGAAATGCTGCAAAAAAGCCAGGAGCAGCAGATCGGGGTGGCCGAAATCGTCATTCCGCCCGGCCCGCGTTTGGGCGGCACGGTGATCGAGGCGGATGGGCTGAGCAAAAGTTTCGGCGAGCGTTTGCTGATCGAGAACCTCAATTTCAAGCTGCCGCCCGGCGGCATCGTTGGCGTGATCGGTCCGAACGGCGCCGGCAAATCGACCTTGTTCAAGATGATCACCGGGGTGGAAACCGCCGATGTGGGCGCGCTGCGGATCGGCGAGACGGTGAAGCTCGGCTATGTCGATCAAAGCCGCGACACGCTCGATCCGGGCAAGTCGGTGTGGGAGGAAATCAGCGGCGGCACCGATGTGATCTATCTCGGCAAGCGGGCGGTGCCATCCCGCGCCTACGTCGGCGCCTTCAATTTCAAAGGCTCGGACCAGCAGAAAAAGGTTGGCATACTTTCGGGCGGCGAGCGCAACCGGGTGCATCTGGCGAAAATGCTGAAAACCGAGGCCAACGTTATTCTGCTCGACGAACCGACCAACGATCTCGACGTTGATACGCTGCGGGCGCTGGAAGATGCGCTGGAGGAATTCGCCGGCTGCGCGGTGGTGATCAGCCATGATCGCTGGTTCCTCGATCGGCTGGCGACCCACATCCTGGCCTTCGAGGGGGACAGCCACGTCGAATGGTTTGAGGGCAATTTCCAGGCCTATGAAGAGGACAAGCGACGCCGACTTGGCGCGGAGGCGACCGAGCCGCATCGCATCAAGTATCGTCCGCTGGTCCGGTAGGCCGGCGCTGACCAACCCGGCCTGGATTCTGCGCACCGGGCGCCTGCTGCTGCGGCCGGTTGCCTGGTCCGATCTGCCCGATCTGCGGGCGTTGAAAGCCGATCCGCTTGTGTTCGCCATCATGCTCGGCGGCGTGCGCGGCCCGGTGCAGGTGGATCGGGAACTGGCCGAGGATATCCAGTTCTGGGGCGCGCACGGGGTTGGCATGTGGGCGGTGCGCGATCTGGCGCATGCCGGCTTCGTCGGGCTGGTTGGCATCCATGCCCGTCCGGATGGGCGCGGCATGGCGTTGCGGTTTGCCATGTCGCGCGCGGCCCAGGGCCGTGGCTATGCCAGCGAGGCGGCCGGCGCGGCGTTGCGCTTTGCCCATGACCGAGCCGGGCTGGAGCATGTTGTCGCCGTTGCGCGCGGCAGCAATATCGCATCGCGCCAGGTGCTCGGCAGCATCGGCATGCGCGAGTGCGAAATCTGGGAGCGCGATGGCGAGATGGTGCTGATGTACGAAAGCCGGCGCCCCGTGCGGAATCCGGCATGAGACGTTTCCATCGCGTTTCACGCCACGCGCGATGTGCGCGGACGCCATGCAACCGGCGCGGAAGTGGCTTGCGCTGCGCCGCCAGCTGATGCCTAATCGGTTTATCGTGGAATTAAGGAGTTCAACAATGGCCAACCTCACCCGTCGCCAGGCGCTTGCCGGGGCTGCTGCTGTTCCGCTTGCCTTGCAGGCGCCCGCCGCGCTGGCGGCGACGCCGAAGGATACTTTGGTGATCGCCAAGCAGATCGACGACATCATCACCATGGACCCGGGCGAATGCTACGAGCTCAGCGGGGTGGAAATTCTCACCAATGTTTATGACCGGCTGCTGCGCTACGAGGCCGAGGACCTGACCAAGATGGTCGGCGGCGTCGCCAACCTGCCCAGCGTCAGCGCCGACGGTAAGACCTTCACCTTCAAGCTGCGCCCGAACCTGAAATTCCATTCCGGCGCCCCGGTTACCGCAGAGGATTGCGCGTTTTCGTTGCAGCGCGTGGTGCTGCTCGATAAGACCCCGGCCTTCCTGATCACCCAACTGGGCTGGACCAAGGCCAATGTGAAAGACCTGATCAAGGCGACCGCGCCGGATACGTTGCAATTCACCATCACCGAAGGCTTCGCGCCCTCGATGGTGATGAACCTGATGACCTCGATCATCGGCTCGATCGTGGAAAAGAAGGTGGCGATGGCGCACGCGAAGGATGGCGA
>JAYTQP010000235.1:0-12177 GCA_043746675.1 Rhodospirillales bacterium
CGCTGGGCGCTGGATGGCAAGGTTGGCACCATCACGCTCAACCGCCCGGAACGCAAAAATCCGCTGACGTTCGAGAGCTACGCGGAATTGCGCGATCTGTTCGGCGCCCTGGCGCTGGCAGATCAGGTGAAAGCCGTGGTGATCACCGGCGCCGGCGGCAATTTCTGTTCGGGTGGGGACGTGCATGAAATCATCGGCCCGCTGGTCGCCATGCAGCGCGCGGGGGACATGCAGGGGCTGCTCGATTTCACTCACATGACCGGCGAACTGGTCCGCGCCATGCGTGCCTGCCCGCAACCCATCGTTGCCGCGATCGACGGAATTTGCGCCGGCGCCGGCGCGATCCTGGCGATGGCGTCCGATCTGCGGCTCGGCACGATCGGCAGCAAAACCGCCTTTCTGTTCACCCGCGTCGGTCTGGCCGGGGCCGATATGGGGGCCTGCGCCATGCTGCCGCGCATCATCGGCGCCGGCCGCGCCGCCGACCTGCTCTACACCGGCCGCGCGATGGACGGGGCGGAAGCCGAACGCTGGGGCTTCCTCAACCGCCTGTGTTCGCCGGAAGGGTTGCTGGCGGATGCCCAATCGTTGGCAAAATCGCTCGCTGATGGGCCAAGTTTCGCCCACGCCATGACCAAGCGCTGTCTGCACCAGGAATGGGACATGTCGATCGACGCCGCCATTGAGGCCGAGGCGCAGGCGCAGGCGATCTGCATGCAGACCAAGGATTTCGGTCGCGCCTATGAAGCGTTCGTGGAAAAGCGCCGGCCAGTGTTTCAAGGGAATTGAGCAAGCCGCCGATCGCAATCCCGCTGGGTAAAAATTACGATGTAGCAAGTATATCCACATAAACCTGCAAATGCGCCGCCAGCCCATCCTCCGGCGTTGCAACCGGGCGCATCGTCCTGGCCATCGCCGCCACCGCCGCACGGTCCGCCGCCAGCCGGCCGAGCAAGTCCGCCAATCCCGGCGCATCGCCAACCGCGATATGCCAACCATCCAGGCCCGGCCGCACTTTTTCCGCCATCCCGCCGATATCGGAACAAATGATCGGCTTGCGCGCGCGCAGCGCCTCCTGGATCACGATGGGGGAATTTTCCCACCAGATCGAAGGCACCACCACCACATCCACGCTCTGCATCAGCGCGCCCACGCGGGTATTTTCATAAGGACCATGAAAGCGAACATTCGGCCCCGCCGTCAGCCGCCGGCGGGCGAAATCGGCGCGAAATTCATCGGGCTGATTGCTGTCGTCGCCATGGATATCGAACACCACCGCGCCGGCCAGCCGGTCGGCCGCATCCAGCAGCACGTTGATGCCTTTCAGCCGCGACACCTGGCCGAATGACCCGACCCGAAACAGCGTGTCGTCGCGCGGCCCCGCGGCCCCGCCATCCGCGGCGATCACATTCTCCAGCACCGACATTTTTGCCGCCGGCACGCCCCACTCGATATAGCGATCGGCCAGAAACCGGCTCGGCGCGACGAAGCGATCCACCAGCCCGAAAAAGCGTTGAATATAGAGTTGCCGCAGAAAAAAGTCGGCCCGGCTGAACTGCGGGAAGCAGCGATTGCAATCGCGCGGGGTGGCTTCCCGGCAGAGCGTCACGCCATCGGTTTTTATCATCTGGCCGTAATGATTGCAGATCGCCTGAAATTCATGCAATGTCAGAACGATTTTGCTGTACGGCAGCGTCTGCCGCACCAGTTCGAAGGCATCGACGCCGAAGCTGAGGTAATGGTGGAAATGCAGCACCGCCGGATTGATTTCGCGCAGCAGGTCGGCGAAGGCACGCGGAAAATTAGGGTCGCGATTGGCGAAATTGAACCAGCCGAATTCGCCGACGGTGTAGAGATAATCGCGTTCGCCAAACGGCTGGGTGATCGGGCTGCCAGCGCGCGCGCCGACCGTGTCCATGGTCGCCCCGATCAGCCAGGCCTGCCAGCCAGGCTGCGCATTGAGCCTGTTCAGCAGCGCGGTTGCCGCCATTTCGGCGCCGCCGTGGGTCAGCTTCGGATGGCTGTGCGACAGCAGCAGCACCCTTTGCGGTTCCACCGGTTTGGCTCGCCGCCGGCTCACGCTGCGTTCCAACGCTGATGATAGGTCCAGGCATTGAACAAGGTCAGGTTCATCCGCCAGCCCTGGCTTGCGTCGGCCTGGCTCTGGCGTTCCAGATGATACATCCGCACGCTGGGATCCACCGCACTGCTCAGGCCGCGTGCCGCCAGCCGAGCGCATAGGTCTGCGTCCTCAAAATCGCCGATTACGTAGGCTTCATCGAGGCCGCCGAGCGCCGCCAGGTCTGCCCGCCGCAGCACCATGCAGGCGCCGGTGATCGCTTCCGCCGGCAGCAGCGCGCGGCCCGCCAGCGGGCGCAAACCCTTCCTTAAGTGCAACGGAAACTGCCAGCCGCCGAATTCGGCCAAAGGTTCCAACGCCATGCCCTGATGCTGGACGCTGCCATCTTCGTACAGCAGCAGCGGCCCGACGGCACCCAGCTTCGGATCGGCGAGCCGTGCGATCAGCGCGCTGCCCCAGCCTGCCGTGGTTGGAAACACATCGGAATTGACCAGCGCCACGTAGGTGCCGCGCGCCGCCCGCAGGCCGACATTGTTGGCCGGCGCATAGCCCCGATTGCGCGGCAACAGCAGCAGGCGGATCGGCACCCCGAAGCGGGCAAACACCGAAGCCGCCAGCCGGGTCGCCGCCGTCTGCTGGTCCGGGTCGTCCAGAACGTAGATATATTCGCTCGCCGGCCCTGGCGGCGCTGAGGCGAAAAGTGCGGCCTGATACTCCAGAAAATCGATCCGCCCATAGAGCGGCACGATCACCGAAAGGGTGATTTCGGCCGGCGTCACACCAAACGCGATTTCCCGTGGCGCCGACGGGGCTGCCAGCCGGGCGGCGTTGAGCGCACGGATCGCCGGCCCCAGCACATGATCGAAGGTCGGCGCCAGCCGGTCGTAGCGCGCATCCAACTGGCCGAGCAGAAACTGGATCGCCGGCAGCCCTGGCGGGCGGAACGGCGGCAGCAGGCAGTAGCCAACCTCGTCAGTTTCCAATTCCACCGACAGATACAGCGCCTGCTCGCGGCCGGCCAACGCATGCGGCAGAAATGTCAGCAGCCCGAGATCGTCGGCGTCGCGATCATCGCCATCGGCCAGGCTCGCCACCACATCGGGGCGTGGCAGGCGGATCATCCGCTGCCAATCCAGCGCCACCGTCTGGCCGCCGCTATGCAGGCGGATCTGCCGGACAACGCCGGCATCGGCCAGCAGCCAGCCGATCAGCACCACCCCGTCCGGCGGGCACAGGATGGTTTGTTCGATATGCAGCCGAACCTTCCGGCTCAGCCCGGCCATGGTGTCCTGGCCGGCGAACGGCACCAGCCGCAGCCGCGCCGCGAGGCGGGATGCCGGCGCGGAGGCGGGCAGGGCGGCAATCGCCGCCAGCATATCGTCGATCAGCGCCTCGCCGCGCCCCGACGCCAGATCGGCCGGCACCAGCAGATGCCAGCAACGCCTGCCGTGGCGGAGTTCAACCCGGCGCAACCGCCCCGCCGGCACCGCCGCCGCATCCAACGCCAGCACGATGCGGGCATCGGCCGCACTGCCGAGGTCGATCGCGACCGTTGCCGCCCCGGCGAGCATCCGGTCGTCGAACCAGGCGCACACCGTGAAGCCGCCATCCGTCGGATCGATCGGCAATGCGGCATCGAGTTCCGCGGTCGCCATCCAACTGCCGAGATGGGCAACCTGCCCGTGCGACAATATTTGCCCGCCGCCGTGGCGCATCGGCGCATTGGGCAAGCCCAGCGTCAGGTGTCGGCTCGCCCGCAAATGCGCAAACGCATCGCGGCAGTCGCCCGCCTGCACGGCTGCCACCACCTCGGGCAGCGCGGCGTGGGCTGCCAGATCGATTTTCGCCGACGGCGCATCGAACCGCCACACACCTTGCTTGAGAAAATACGCGAAGCCCGAATCGAAATCGCCCAGCCGCACCGCTTCCGCCGCCTCGGCATAGCGCTTGCGATAAAAGCTTTCGGAAAATTCGGGGCAGGGGTCGCGCACATCGCCGCGCCCGCCTGACAAATATGCCTGCAACGCACAGCGCGGCGGCACCACGCCGTCGAATGCATCGGGATAGCGGCGGCGAAACCAGTCGGCATCGAAATAAATCGAGGTCCGGCAATCCGGCTCGGCCGCATCCGCCAGCCCGGCCAGATACGCCGCGAAACCGCCATCGGGGGTCAGCGCGGGGTCGAACAGCAAATGCGCCACCCGGCCTTCCCGTGCGCCGGCGCGCAGATAGTGATCGTAGGAATTGACGCAATCCAGCGCGATCAGCCGCCGCTCGGTCAGATCGAGCGACAATGTTTCATACGTTTCCGGGTCGAACAGCCAGTGCGGCGCGCGCGCGACGTAGCCGACGATGCCGTAATGCCGATAGCCCGATTCCAGCCGCCCGGCAGCGATTTCGGCGGCCACATCGGGGTAGCGCCGGCGATAGAAAACCTCATCGAAATACATATTCGGCGCGTGTGCGCGCGCGGCACCTTTGGCGAGGTAGAAGGCGCGCACGGCGGTGAAATCATCACTGCCGATCTCGACGGCGGCTTCCGGATAGGCACGCAAATACCAGATGTGATCGAAGGCGCACCATTTTGTGCGCGCCAGCCGCGCCGGCGGCAGCAGCAGGTCGATTTCGTCGTCGGTCATCGGCCGAGCCTCGGCGCGATCATCGCGCGCGACTTTCATAGCCTGCCGGATGGGCGGCGCGCCATGCCCAGGCGGTGGCAACGATGTCGTCGAGCGCGGTGAAGCGCGGCGCCCAGCCGGTTTCCTGGCGAATGCGGGCTGCCGAGGCCACCAGAATTGCCGGATCGCCCGCCCGCCGTGGCGCCACACAGTGCGGCACCGCCCGCCCGCCCACCCGTTCCACGCTGGCGAGCACGTCGCGCACCGAATGCCCGGCCTCGCTGCCGAGATTGTAGGTAACGCTGCCCGCGTCCAACTGGTCGAACGCCGCCAGATGCGCGCTGGCGAGGTCTGCGACATGCACGTAGTCGCGGATGCAGGTGCCGTCTGGCGTTGGGTAGTCGGTGCCGAACAGCGCCAAGGGCGGGCGGCGGCCCAAAACGGCGTCGATCGCCAGCGGGATCAGGTGGGTTTCCGGCCGGTGGTCTTCGCCCAGCCTGCCGTCCGGATCGGCCCCGGCGGCGTTGAAGTAGCGCAGTGCGGCGCTGCGCAGCCCGTGCACTTCGCCGGCCCAGTGCAGCATGCGTTCCAGCATCCGCTTGCTTTCGCCGTAGGGCGATCCAGGATCGATGCGGTCATCCTCGGCGATCGGGATGCGGTCGGGCGTGCCGAACAGCGCAGCGGTGGAGGATAGCACGAATTTGCCGATCTTGTGCCGCACGCAGGCCGCGATCAGCCGCTGGCCGTTGCCGACATTGGCGGCAAAATAGCCATCGGGGTCGCGCATGCTGTCGCCCACCAGCGACAAGGCGGCGAAATGGAAAACCCCGTCAAACCGATCGGCCGCCAGCAGGTCATCCAGCGGGTCGGCCAGATCGAGTTCAACCAGGGTTACGCCGGGCGGCACCGCGGCGCGATGCCCGGTGGACAGGTTATCCAGCACCACCACCCGATCTCCGCGTGCCATCAGGGCGGCAACCAGATGGCTGCCGATGAACCCAGCCCCCCCGGTGACCAGAAAATTACCCGCCATACCGCCTGTGCTGCGTGTTGTGCATCCGCCGCAATAGCCAGGAACGCCGGCAACGGCAACCGCCGCGCCAACCGATCACCCGGTGATGCTGCGGCCAGGCGGCAACAACAGCACGTTGCAGGCGCCTGCGTCGGCAAAATCCGGTTCGATCCGATCGCGTCCGAGCGTCTTGGCGCGATAGAGCGCGCGATCGGCGTATTCGACCAGACTGTTGCGGCTGGATCGCTGCTGCGGGATTTGCCAGGCCAACCCGATACTGACGGTAACCAGTCCGCCCCGGCCGGGATGCGACAATGCCAGGCTGGCGATCGAAGTGCGCATGCGATGGGCGATTTCCAGCCCGCCGGCCTGGCTGGTTTCCGGCAGGATCACGCCGAATTCCTCACCGCCGTAGCGCGCCACCAGATCGCCCGGACGGCGCACCGCCTGCGCGATGGCGCCGGCGATCGCCCGCAGACAATCGTCGCCGGCCAGATGCCCGGCGCTGTCGTTGTAGGACTTGAAATAATCGACATCGACCATCAGCACCCCGATCGGCGCGCGGTTGCGCATCGCCCGATGCCATTCGGCCTCCAGCACCTCGTCAAACCGCCGGCGGTTGGCAATTCCGGTCAGCCCGTCGGTGGAAACCTGGTGCTGAAGCTCGCTGTGCGCCTTGGCCAGCGCGGCTTCCATGGCTTTCTGCTGGGTGATGTCGCGGGCGGTGCTGATGATTTCCTCCGGCTGGCCGGCAGCGTTGCGCACCAGCGACATGTGCGATTCGAGCCAGGCGTACTCGCCATCGGCGCGTCGAAAGCGGATTTGCACCATCACCCGATCTTCGCCGGCGACAAGCCTCGCGCGGCCATTGGCGAGGATGGCGGCATCCTCGGGATGGATCGTGCCGCGCCAGGCCGGATCGATCACATCGCGGCCGGCATACCCCAGCACCCACTCGACCGCTGGCGAAACGTAGAGCCGTCGCCCGTTCAGCGCGGTGCGGGTGATGATATCGCTCGAATTTTCCGCCAGTCGGCGAAACAGCCACTCGCTGCGGGCCAGGCCGCTGGCATTATCTTGGTGTGCGATGTCGGCGCGGCGGCGATCGGCCGCTGTCATCGCGACCGGAAAACTGGCCAGCACGATGATGGCGATGCTTATCTGCAGCAGGCTCGCACGTTCCAGCGGGCTGAAACCCGCCAGCGGCCCGTGCCCCAGCATGGTCAGCGACACCATGATGGCGCTGACCGCGGCAAGCTGGATCGCCGTGCCGGTCAGCCCCATCCGCCCGGCCACCAGCAGCATCAGCGGCAGCGGCAAAGCGAGCAGCGGATAGCGGGCCTGGGCAAACACCGCGGCCGTGCATCCAAGACAGGCGAGGAACGCCAGCATGTTGCCGCGCCAGCGCTCGCCGATGAACGGCTCGCTCCACCCCGCCTGGCGCAGCGCCATCACCAACGGCACCGATATCACGATGCCGGCGGCGCTGGCCGGCGCCAAAGGTGCGATTAGCGCCCAGAGCGGCTGCTGCCAAAGCTCGGACATCATCACGCTGGCGAGGGTGATCGACAGCAGCGGCGGCACCAGGGCGCCCCAGAGTAGAAACCGCAGCAGCCCGGCGGGTTGGCCCAGCAGGCGCAACGAGTCCGCCCGCTGATGCAGCATCCTGCCGGCCAGCGCGAGTTCGATGCCGCCGCACAGGCCGAAGCTCAGGCTGACTGCAAAACTATCGCCCTGCACCAGATGCGCCGCGAGATTGCATAGGATCCGCGCGCCGATGTAGGCGTGGCGGTGCGCGTACGGGCTGGTCAGCAGCACACCGAGCAGCAGACCGTTGGACACCCAGACGACGCCGATACCGCCATTGGCGCGGGTGAAATTGACCATCCACACGTTCAACAGCAGCGCGAGCAGAAACAGGCCGGCATACGGCCCCGGCGGCGGCATCCAGGCTGGGTGTCGGCGCAGGGGAGGCATCGGTTTGCTCCGTGGTTGCAGCATTTTGCAACGTTTGGATTAACAAACCCCTGCTGGCGTGGCCCGGTCGCGGCCATTCCGCTTGGTACAGTAGTGCTCCCTGGCGTCTGGCTCCGACGCTGACAGTAACGTTGCCGCTGCGGAAAATCAGGCCGCCGGAACCAGCGCGTCGCGGTAGGCGAACAGCCCAACCTGGCCGCCGGTATGCAGAAACACCACGTTTTCGTCGGCCTTGAAATAGCCTTTGCGGATCAGGTCGATCAGCCCGGCCGCACCCTTGCCGGAATAGACCGGATCGAGGAACAGCCCTTCGGTGCGGGCGAACACCTGCACCGCCTCGACCATCCCCGGCGTCGGCACGCCATAGCCGCCGCCGACATAGTCGCAGTTGGCCTCCACCGCTTCGCGCCGGATGGCGGGCGCACCGATCTTCGCCGCCGTTGCCTCGGCGAGCTTATGCACCGCCGCCTCCTGCCGATCCTTCGGATTGCGCACGCCGATGCCGAGCACCCGAATGCCGGCGTTCAGCGCCTCGAACCCCGCCACCAGCCCGGCCTGGGTGCCGGCGCTGCCGGTGGCGTGGACCAGCCGGTCGATGCGCAGCCCGAGCTCATTGGCCTGCGCCAGCAGTTCCAGCGCGACATGCACGTAGCCGAGCGCCCCGGTGGGGTTGGAGCCACCGCCCGGGATCAGATAGACTTTCTCCCCCGCCGCGGTCAGCTTCGCGCCGACCTCCTCGATCGCGGCCTGCATGTCGGTGCCGCCGGGCCGGTGCTCGACGGTGATGCCGAGGAGATTGTCCAGCAGCACGTTGCCGCCTTCCAGATATTCCACCGAATTGGTCTGCACCCGGCCTTCCAGCAGGGCGGTGCAGTGCAGCCCGAGCTTGGCGCACACCGCCGCAGTTTGCCGCACATGGTTGGACTGCACGGCGCCCTGGGTCACCACATGGGTCGCACCTTGCGCCATCGCTTCGCCCATCAGATATTCCAGTTTGCGGTTTTTATTGCCGCCGGTGGCAACCCCGGTGCAGTCGTCGCGTTTGATCCAAAGCTGTGGCCCGGCCAGCAGCTTGGTTAAATTCGGCATGAATTCGAGCGGGGTAGGGGCGTGGCAAAGCTTGACGCGGGGAAACCGGGCGAGGTGCATGGGACAGGCTTTCATCGGCTTGGTGTAACGGATCGACAGCTGGACTGTTTCCCAACCAGCGCGGCAATGCAATCCCGCATGCTGCGCCCGCCCGGCGCGCGATCAGCTTCGTTGCCGCCGGCACCGTTTACGGGCAACGTAGCATCCAGCCGGACGGTTCCGTCGTAGAACCGTATGCCCACACGAGAGGACCGCGCCATGTTCACCCGCCGCCCCGGCAATTCGATCTCGCGCCTTTCCCTGCCGCGCCGCCCCGGCTGGGCACTGCCCAGCAGCGCGATCACCCCGGAAGCCATCGTCACCGGACGCCGGGCACTGGTCGGTGGCGCCCTGCTCGGCAGCATCGGCGCCATTTCCCCGGCCCAGGCGCAGTGGAAAATCTTCGGCGGCCCCACGGTCAAGCCGGTGGCGCTTGCCCCGCTGGCCGCCCAGCGAAACTCGAAATACGCCCCCGGGCGTGCCATCACGGTGGAAAAAGAACCGACCAGCTACAATAACTACTATGAATTCGGCACCTCCAAATCGGTGGTCGGCGCCGCCCAGGCGTTGCCCACCGACAAATGGACGATTGCCGTGGACGGGATGGTGAAATCCCCCAAAACCATCGGCTTCGACGACCTTATGAAGAAGGTCAGCCTGGAAGAACGCGTCTACCGCCACCGCTGCGTGGAAACCTGGGCGATGACGGTGCCCTGGATCGGCTTCCCCCTCGCCGACCTGGTGAAAATGGCCGAACCGCTGGGCAGCGCGAAATACATGGTTTTCACCACCCTGGCGGATCAGAAGACCATGCCGGGGCTGGGTGCCAGCTTCTACCCCTGGCCGTACACCGAAGGTGTTACGATGGAGGAGGCGATGAACGACCTCGCTTTCATCAGCGTTGGCATGTACGGCAAAACCATCCCGCCGCAGAACGGCGCCCCGATTCGCCTGACCCTGCCTTGGAAATACGGCTTCAAATCGGCCAAATCGATCGTCAAGATCAGCTTCACCGATAAACGCCCGACCACCTTTTGGGAGGCCCTGCAGGAACAAGAATACGGCTTCTGGGCCAACGTGAACCCCGCCGTGCCGCATCCGCGCTGGAGCCAGGCGCACGAGCGGCTGCTCGGCACCGATGAGATGGTGGCAACCCAAATCTGGAACGGCTATGGAGAGTTCGTGGCGGCGATGTACGCCGACAAGAAAGGCGAGCGACTATTCGTGTGACCGGACCTTTTACCCTCAGTGTGCGCATTTTGCTGGTGATGGCGGCGATCGCGGTGGTCGTCGCCTTCGGCCTCGCGCTGCTACTTTCGCCCACCATCAGCCTCGCCCAGGCGATCACGGCGATGGACCATCTGACCCTGGTCGGCATCCAGAATTTCTTCGAAACCCAGGCGCCAGCCTGGGTCTGGACGATGATCATGCTGCCGATTTTGGCCCGTCCGAGCTGGCTGCTGCCGCTGGCAACCGCGCTGCTGTGCGGCGGCGTGGCGTTTTCGCTGGCCACCCGCCAGGCGCCGACACGGTCCCATCGCCGGCGCAGATAGGACGGCGCGGCAACCAATATTCGACCGGAATTGCGGCGCGGGTCAGCCGCAAATCGCGGGCGCCGGCGACGTCGAGCACCGCCGCCCCGTCGGTCCAGCGCAGTCCGGCCTCGGCGGTCTGCCAGCCGCTGGCAAGGCGTGGATCGGTAAGCGCGATCGGGGTCCCATCGAGAGTGATTTCGGTAACCGCGACGCCCAGTTGGCGCCCGTCGGCTTGCCCGGGCGACAGCCAGGCCGGCACGAAGCTACGGCTTTGCAGGCGCACGTGGCGGGTGCCGGCGGGCAGCCGGACGGCAGGGCGCATCGGCAAAGCGCTGCCATCGGCCAGCAGGACGAGGCCGGGGTTGGCGGTGCGGCGATGGCCGAGTGCCGCCGCCTGGCGCAGCAGTTGCGCCTGTATCGCGTGCACCACCGGCCCTTCGCACAGCAGCGGCGCGCAGCCTTCGGCGTCCCACACCTGGCGGGCGAAATCCGGATGCAGATGACGGGCACCGCCGCCGTTGGCGAAGGCGGCGCGATTGCCGGTGTCGAGGAAGCTTTCCGCGGGCAGATTTTCGGCCATGATCACGTCGTGCGCGGGCAGTTCGACATGCCAATAGGTCACGCGGTCGACCGGGATCTGCCGCACGGTGGCGCCGTTGATCAGATAGCGCACCGGGATCAGTGCATCGGCGAGGTAGACGGCGTGATCGGGGGACAGATAGAGGTCGCGTGCCGGGCACTGATCGCCGAACGCGTGGGCCGCCACGCGCACCGGCCAGACATCCCACGGCCGTGGATGCTGGCGGCAGGCGACGGTGCGATGGCCGAGCCAGACGATGCCGACGCTGCCGCCGAAATGCGATACCACCCGGTCGCCGACCGCCAGCCGCTCGATCGGCACCGGACCGGCGACGGTTTCGATCAGGGTGCCTGCGGCATAGCAGGCGGCGGCGACGGCGGCGAGGGTAATGCTGGTGTTGCCGCCGCTGCTGACGGCGGAAAAAACCTTGCCGCCGTAGCTGCCATACAGGTTCAGGCTGGCGACCAGGCTGCCGGCGTTGCTGACCAGCAGGGTCGAGCCGTTGAAAACCACCGAATTGCCGGTGATGCCGTCCAGTTGCAGCGCATCGCCGATATCGAACCCGTTGATCGGCGCTTGCATCGCCGCCGCCGCGCCAACCTCGAGCGTCCCGCCGCTGCCGGTAAAAGTAAGATTCTGGCTGGAATAGACCGTGCTGCCGAGGGTTAGCGTGCCATTGGCCTCGATGGTGACGACGCCGCTGCCGGTGAGCGACCCGGTTACCACGATGCTGCCGCCGGCGGCGTCCAGGGTGGCGTTGTTGTTGAGATCGCCGACGACCCGCAGGACGCCGGTAGTGGCCTGCAAAATGCCGGCTTGGTCGTTCATGAAATAATGCGCGCTGGCATCGACCAGCAGGGTGCCGGCGGCGGCGACCATCCGGCCGCCATCGTTGGACACCCCAACGATGGTTCCGGCGCCGGTGATCAGATTGTCGTTATTCCGCAACGGGTTGCCGCTGCCGAGGCCGATCATGCGGGCGGTGCGGCTGAGGTTTACGGTGCCGCCGCCGGCCAGCGCGCCGGCGCCGGCGAGGGTGCCGCCGTCGGCGACCACGATAGTGCCGAGATTGCCCAGCCCGTTGACCAACGTGAGGGTACCGGCGGTATCGACGAACAGGCTGGTGGTGTTTTCCACCGCGACATCGGCACTGTTGCCGCTGATCAGACCGAAGCCGATTAGAAAATTGGCGTCGCTGCTGAGGGTCGCCGAACCCACCACATGCACCTGCCCGCCGGCGCTGGCGG